>JAYTIA010000318.1:0-4841 GCA_043732145.1 Saprospiraceae bacterium | reverse complement strand
TAATGCTCGCATCCGTACCGTCTGTTACCACTGTCATAATTTTTACGCGCCAATTGATGCCGGCAATACCCGCGTTATTATTTCCCGCCGCACCCATAACGCCGGCAATTTCCGTTCCGTGATAACCGACATCAATACTATCCGTATTATTAATAGTGTTCCAACCTTGATAATCATCAACGTAACCGTTACCGTCATCGTCAATGCCGTTGTTCGGAATTTCATTTTTGTTGAACCACAAATTGGGTTTCAAATCCGGATGTGCGATGCTGATGCCGTCGTCAATTAAAGCAATCACGATGTCGTCGTTTTGTGCAGTTTTTCCTCCGGTGGTAATATCCCACCCTTTTGTGATTTTTATATCCGCGCCGGGTGTGCCGGAAGTTTGTCCGGTATTTTGCAGATACCATTGCGAAGAAAAAAGTTTATCGTTCGGAATTGTTTCTCGGAGTCGAGAAATGTAATTATATTGAATGGACAATTGACAATTAACAGTTGACAATTGACAACGTATGTTAATCTCATCGCTTAAAATTTTTTCACTCGCTGAATCAAGTGTTGAAATCAAAAAAATATTTTCATCGGGCGATAAAATTTTTTCGAGTTGAAAATTTATTTTTTTTTCTAAAAAAATATTTTCAAATTCTTTTTCTAAAACTTTTCTATAGAAAAATATTTCTAAAAGTTTTTTTTCAAAAATATTTTCAATTTTTTTTCCGGAACTTTTTTCTTCCGATATATTTTTTTTGAGTTGGATTATGAATTGATTTTTTACGCGGCGGTTTTTCTCGTCTGATGACAAAGAAGTATCTGATTTAAGTTCCGGTTTTTGAGCGAACGAAAATAAATTTAAAGTCAACGATAAAACCACAGTAAAAAACAAACTCTGCATCATGGGCGTGAAAAAAAGTGTAAACGTTGAACAAAAATAAGATTTAAGTGTCAAAATTCATGTCATTTTATTGTCCGTGAAATCGCTCATTCATTTTTTTTAATTAAACACCGAAAACTCAAAAATATATTCTAACATTTACTAAATTTGTATCTCACCAGTCATTTTCCAAATTAAAACACAATGAAACATTTGTTTTTCTCTTTTTACATTTTTATTTCGGTTACTCTGAACGCACAAAATTTATCACTTCCTGTTGATTCAACCACGGGTCGCGTAGCATTTAAAGAAACCGTAAATATATATAACACAAGCCAATCGCAACTTTTTACGCGAGCGCATGAGTGGATTAATTTTTATTTCAAATCTGATAAAGAGTATATTTTAGTGAATGATAAAGCAGTCGGGAAACTGACATCTGCACTGCATTTTGATGTAACGATACCGGCGAGAGATACGCTGAACGCTAATAACGAAACGATTCACGTTAAGAAAACCGATGCGGGTTATTGGCGTTTTTCTTTTATTTTTGAAGCGAAAGACGGACGTTATAAACTGATTTTAACAGATTTTACACACAACGAAAAGGTATTCTCTAATTTGACGCAAACTTATAATGAGGTAGCATCGGGCGGAAAAATAGAAAATCAAAATGCGCTCAACAGCAAATATCCGAATAAAACTTGGCTTGAGTTTAAACAACAAGTCGAAACCCGCGCAAAAAAACTGATTGTAAATTTACAGAATTATATCGTTGATCATAAATTTAAAGAACCGACTTGGTAGGTAAGTGGATAATTTGAAAACAAAAAACTCAATGATTGAATTTTCTAATTAATTTGATTTACTTTCTGTGTACACCAACGCATCAAAATCCTGTTTAGCTTTTTTCAATCGCGCAATCGTTTTTGTTTTGCCGAGTATGTATGCCATATCAAAAATACCGGGACCTTGCATCGTGCCGGCTAATGCAATGCGAAGTGTGGGAAAAACTTCGCCGAGTCTCAAATTATTGTTTGTAATCCAATCTTTCACGGCGTGTTCCATGTCTTGCGCGTTATGAAATTCTAACGTTGCGATGAATTGAATCAAGTCGTCGAATTTTTCGCGGTTGTCTCCTTTCCAACGTTTTTCTAAATTGGGTTTGTCGTAAGTTTTCACGTCTTCAAAAAAATAATACCCTTTTTCCAAAAAATCGTTGAAGAAAATGACACGCTCTTTCATCAACCCGGCAAATCCGGTTAAGAATTTTTTTGTCGCTTTGTAATCTTTTTCTGCGCAAGCGGTGTGCAATTGTTCCGCCAAATCTTCATTGGAAGTACGCATGATGTATTGCTGATTAAACCATTTGGCTTTGTCGTAATCGAATCTCGCGCCCGCTTTATGTATTTTTTCTAATGAAAATAATTCGACAAATTCCGTCAAAGAATAAATTTCTTGTTCCGTACCGCTGCTCCAACCCAAGAGGGCAAGAAAATTTATTACTGCTTGCGGATAAAATCCTTTTTCTTTGAACCCGTCAAAACTATTTTCCGGTGCGTCGCCTTTCCAACCAATGGGAAAAACCGGAAAACCGAATTTTGCGCCATCGCGTTTAGAAAGTTTTCCTTTACCATCCGGTTTTAAAATCAGCGGCAGATGTGCAAATTTCGGCATCGTTGCTTCAAAACCCAAAACGCAATACAACAAAACATGATGTCCGGCAGAAGGTAACCATTCTTCGCCGCGAATAACGTGAGTAATGCCCATTTCGTAATCGTCGATGACATTTGCCAAATGATACGTCGGCATACCGTCGGCTTTCATCAATACTTTATCATCGAGTTCTTTTGTGTTGAACGTGATTTTTCCGCGAATCAAGTCGTCCACTTCAATTATTTCATCGCTCGGTACTTTTAATCGTACGACAAAAGGTGTATTTTTTTCAATCAAGTTTTTTGTTGCGTCGGCACTCAGCGTCAATGAATTGCGCATCGTCATGCGCGTTATTATATCATACGCTTGATGATTTTCACCTTTCAAACGTTCGCGCATAGCTTCTAATTCTTCGGGTGTATCGAATGCGTAATAAGCATGACCACTATCAATGAGTTGTTGCACATATTTTTTATAAATTTCTTTGCGTTCCGATTGGCGATACGGCGCAAAATTGCCGTCGCCGAAACCGATACCTTCCGTCGGTTCTATACCGCACCATTTCAGCGTGTCAATAATATATTGTTCCGCACCTTCTACAAAGCGATTTTTATCTGTATCTTCGATGCGCAAAATAAATGTGCCGCCATGTTTTTTGGCTAATAAATAATTGAACAAAGCAGTGCGTACACCGCCGATATGCAAAGCACCGGTCGGACTTGGTGCGAAACGAACGCGAATAGACATGATGTTAGTCAGTTGGTCGGTTGGTCGGTTAGTCGGTTAGTTTGCTAATCATTTTTAATGACTAATTGACCAACCGACTAACAGACTAACCGACTAAAATTAAAATGCAAAGGTAAATTAAAAATGATTAGCGTTATAATTGATTGACTTTAAACGCATTTTCTTCGTATATCTATATAGATTTTTTTAACACAATATCCATAAACAATTCACAAAGCATGGAAATTTTTAGTGAACTTTGTAGGGAGGAGGTAACTATATAAGAGAATATTCGACTTAGGAGAAGTTGTTATTTGTTGTTAAAAGTGACAAGTTTTTTTTTGAACGTCAAAAATATAATTCTGCACGTTTTGCAATCGGCAGATAAATTTTTAGAAAAAGCGCAACAAACCGGAAAAAAAATTGTCTTTTATTACATAATATGCAATTTCCAAAATTATATTTACAAGGGTATTGTTTTTTGTTGTAGATGTTCTAATTTTGAATTTTGTAAGACTATAAATCAACGATAAATTTATTAACGCTTTTAAATTTATAATTCGTAATTTATAATTTTACTACGCTGTGAATCTATAATTTCTAACCACTTAACTTGCACAAATGATAGCACGAGACCTGATTTCTGAAGAGATTGTACCGCTTCAAGCATTTCAAACGGGTGAAGATGCTTTAGAAGCGATGAATGAAAACCATGTACGGCATTTGCCGATTGTTGAAAAAGTTGATTTGGTAGGTTTAATCTCGGAAGATGAAATTTTTGACAGTGATGCCACAAAAGAACTCGGAAAATATACTTTAACTATTTCCCATCCTTATGTGTATGATACGGATCATGTTTATGAAATTATGCGTTATTTGCATGAAAATAAATTGACGCTCATTCCCGTTATTAATAAAGAAAAAAAATATTTGGGCAGCGTGACGCTACATGATTTACTGAAATACTTTGCCGAAACCACTTCGCTTTCCGAACACGGCAGCGTTATTGTACTCACAGTTCCAAAACGCACGTTTTCTCTTTCTGAAATTGCACGAATCGTTGAGTCGGAACACGGTATTGTTCTCAATTCTTTTATTCATGCTTTACCGAATGAAGATGAAATAGACGTGACGCTGAAAATAAACCGTCAAGATATTTCACCGATTTTAGCCACCTTTGAGCGTTTCGGTTACGATATAAAAGCCGCGTTCAGCGAATCGGAATATGTGAATCAATTGCAAGAAAACTACGAATCGTTGATGTCGTATTTGAATGTGTAGGAATGATTTAACGCAATAAAAAAACTGCCCGTCCAATAACATTGGGCGAGCAATTTTTTTTATAATCCCATAAAACTTTTAAATTGAGGCTGTCACAAAATACGATAGAGTCATCAAAGTTATTAATATTGAGGCTGTTATACTTGTATCAGAGTTTTTGACAACCATATTTGGTTTCTAAAACTGAAATATTAAACGCTCAATTATATTATAGTAATATTTTTTCATTTCCTTTTTACCGAAAATTTACAGAAAGAGGCTTTATACTAAATTTATCAGCTACCGGCACAGGGTTTGCACGATTCAA
>JAYTIA010000317.1:0-1764 GCA_043732145.1 Saprospiraceae bacterium | reverse complement strand
AATCGTTGCGATATAAATGGGTCATGGAGTTGACAGGATAACCGGGCAAAACCGGTTGTTGATTGACAACGAGGATATCTAAATCACCGTCGTTGTCAAAATCAAAAACAACGGAGCCGCGACCGATGCCGTAATCATTCACGCCGTAGGTGCGAGCTTTTTCTTCAAAACGAAAATTAGCTATCAGTTTTAAGCTATCAGCTTTCAGCCATTTTTGCTGATTGCTGAGAGCAGACGGCTGATAGCTTTTAATGTTTTCAAAATAATAATCCGCCATCGGTACACAATTTGGGTTCAAATCGCCGTTGGCTACAAATAAATCTAAATCACCGTCGTTATCAAAATCAGCGAAGTTGGCTCCCCAACTAATCGTTACAAAATCTAAACCCAGTTCTTTCGACATTTCTTTAAATGGTTTTCCAATACCTTGATTCACCATAAACTTATTGAAACGAATATTGGTGACGAAATAATCCATAAACCCATCGTTGTTATAGTCGCCGACAGCAGATGCCATCGAATTTATTTTCAAATCCATTTTCGTTTCTTTGCTTACATCTTTAAAAGATTTCCATGGATAATTATTTTTTAAAAGCAAATCAGGTGTGCGTTTGTAACCGAAATCGTGATTGACGAATAAATCTTGATAACCGTCGTTGTTATAATCCGTAAATACGCCGCCGAAACCAAAACCTTTGTGCGTCAAAGCATATTCGCTGTAAACATTTCTAAATTTTTTTCCGCGTTCATTTAAAAATAAGTAACCTTCCGTTATTTGATTAGCACTGACAATCATATTGTCGTTAATCGTACTGAGGTTGCCGGGGTATTCCGTAAAATAATTGCCGACATATAAATCCGGAAAACCATCCGCATTGAAATCACCGAAACACGCGCCGGTACTGAATGAATTAAATTGATCTAAACCAAATTCTTTTGTGGCATCACGAAAAGTATTATCGCCGTTGTTGAGATAAAGCAAATTGGGCGCACGCGGAATAATTTGTTTTTCACCTTTGGAAGTAATAGTTGTGATGTACAAATCAACAAAACCATCGCGATTTACATCGGCAGCAACTGCTGCTTGCGTCATATATTCTTTTGTGCCTGTAAGCCCCGATTTTTCATAAATATTGGTGAAAGTGCCGTTTTTATTATTTAAATAAAGTTGGTCATCACCCATTCCACCCGCAAGAAAAATATCATCGTAACCATCATTGTTTATATCAAGCACGCAAGCACCACCTCCTAAAAAACCTTCATACACTTGAAATTGATGGTTGATGCCGGAAGGTTGTGTAACATCTTTGAATCGAGTATTGGTTGACGGTTGATGAATGACGGTTGATGGTTGTGATGAACAAACAACTGATAAAAAACAATAAGAAAAGCCAATTAATATTTTTCCAAATCGAAAATAGAAAATCGAAAATCGAAAATCGTTTACTTTTTCCATATTAAATGATTAATATTTTCTCCAATTTCTTTTCCTTTTTCTAAACCGCGTTCATTGTCTTGCGGAATATGAATACCGCCGTACAAACGCGACTTGGCAGTTTCTTCTGCAACTTCCCAAAAAGAATTGTAGTGACGCGGTTTAAAATCTGTATCTCTTAATTCATCGCGTTTACGTCCTTCGTGCGCGTTATCAGTAAAAGAAAAATTTTCGCCGAATAAATTGGTGAGAACAGTTGCTGTTGCTGCTGCTTGTATGGCATGACCGGAAGTGAAAGCGGGAAAAGGCGGGTCGGGCCAAAAAGATTC
>JAYTIA010000316.1:0-12408 GCA_043732145.1 Saprospiraceae bacterium | reverse complement strand
TTTCTGAAACAAAAAGAACGGTTTTGCCTTTTTGAATACATGAAGCAATAATATTTGTAATAGTTTGCGACTTTCCTGTACCCGGAGGTCCCTTAATAACTAAATAATTATTTTTAAACACTCTTTCAATGGCTTCTGCTTGTGAGCTATCGGCATCAAGAATATGATTTACATCAGATATTGGTAAATTGTCAAGTTCAAACTTATCGCTTTCTGAATCTGATTCCTTGGTTTGTAACAAATTTCCAAAATTATCAAGTAGGTTTTTAATTAAAAAATTATTTGAAGGTTGAGATACATCGCTCCAATAATTATCGTCTAAATCATGGTACATCATTAATTTTAAAAAAGAAAGCAAATTGACTCTTATGTCATCGTGTATTATTTCCCATCCCTTTTTATTCTTAACCGATAAGGCAAGGTTGTTAAAATAAGTTACAATAGAATCATTTTCGTCAAATACAGGCAGTTTAATGCCAAATTCACTATCCATTTTTCTTTCAAGCGTATAATTTGGCTCTACACCTTCTTCATTATACTTTAGTTCAAAAGTTGTCTGACCTTTATCAATAATCCGTTCAATTTGAACAGGAACAAGTAAAAGTGGTGATAAAATTGGTATGTCACTACTATCTTCTTCGTACCACTTGAGCGCGCCAAGAGTAAGATATAATGCATTGACCCCTCGTTCATCAATAAATTCTTTTGCTTCTTTATAAGTATTTAAAAGCCTTTTTTCCAACTCTTTTTCTGTGTAACTTGTTTGGACAGCAACAGTACGACTCTTATGAGAATCTTTTGCTTCTTCGGATAAAAACACACATTTGAGAGAATATTCAACTAATTTTTTGATCAGTTCTTCAGAAGTTATACCGGATAGTATTAAGCCTTTTGCTTTAAACTCTCGAAGTTTAAGAAGATTATTACTGAGTGTTAAATTAAGGAGTTCTTTTCTTAGTGAATCGAGCATGAGAGTTACTTGATTTTAATAGTTCAATAAGGATTTTTATGTATTTATTTTTTGGTTTATAAAATTCAATTAGTTACATATATTTCCGAAACCAAGAATAATTTGTTGCTACAAAAATAAGAAGAAATAAATGAATATTAAAATTTATAAATTTTATTTCAATCAAAAATAAAATCACGGCTTTAAGAAAGCCCGCTCTTGCAACTCTTCCGACTTGCACAAACCATCGTCCGGTTTCACGACCGGATAAAAACAAAAGCGATGCCCGATTCACACCGAAATTGGGCATCGCTTTTGGTTTTGCGTCAGTTGTTTGAAATTTTGGATTTATTGCACACCACTTCACAAAACATCTATCTTTAAAAAATCGGAAGGATTTATAATTGAAATATGCTCGAAAGGATTTAATATGAGCAAATCGCTATCACCGGTAATTATGAATTTCGATTGTGCAGCGACGGCTAAAGCTAAGTACTTGTCATCTTTAGGGTCTCGGCAAATAGGTATAGGCAGTGGAGGCGCATCAATGAGTGTGGCTGCTTTTACAAAAAGATCTATGAAAATTTCGCGTTCGTGAATGGAAACATATTTATCAAATTTTTTTCGGTTGAATACTCCAATAATTTCGGTGAGTGTTTCATTTGAATAAACTAAACGTGCCTTGAAACCTGCTTTTTGTAAGGCAAGTCCGGGAACAGAATTAAATCGGAGGAGGGCACTGATTAATATGTTGGTATCAATAACAATTGTTTGTTTGGGCATGATTACACTTCATTTAAAATTTCTTGAAGCATTTCATCCGTCAAGCCACGTGCCTCTGCTTTTCGACTTATTTCTGACATAAACTTCAGCATTTTTACGGTATTTTTTTGTCGCTTTTTTTCTGCATCAGATTGCAAATTGAGCCAAGCAGAAATAATAGATACCGCATCTTTTTTTTCCTCATTTGAAAGCGCGTAAAATTTTTCAGCTAAATTACTCGGTACATCCAAAGTTATTTGTTCCATTTTCTTAAATCTTTGCTTGTTGATTAAAACTATACGGCAGATATATGTTCATAGTGCTTATTAATATCTTTTTCTTTGAGTAATTGGTTAAGTTCTTCTAACGATATTTCGCCAAGCCAAAAGCGTTCGCGCAATCTTTTATGTTCGACCATTTTTTTTAAACCCGCACCTAAAGGCGAACTGGATTTTAAATGAATCACAGGTATTTTTTCCGAATGTTTCATTTTTAAAAAATTATTTGTACAAAAGTAATATTTTTTTGAAACCGGATACATTTTATTTTTAAATTTAACTTGCACAAATTATCATACAGTCACCGCTCGAACGCCATCTCCACTTAAATTTGTTTTCCTTAATTTCACAAAATTTTCAATGCAGTTTGTTACCGACTGCGGGCAGAAGTGTAAACGCTTGTAAGACGCATATCCACCGATCCCTATTTACTTCCAAGTGCCGGCAAAGAAAGAGAGAAAAATATTGGCGGTTTCACCGGAAAAAACTATTTTTGTAAATCAAATTGATTATCGGATTTCAAATAATACATTTAAAAATGGTACTGCAACCACCCGCACCGCCTTTATCTAACATTCAAATAGAGTTGTTAAAACTTTATTCTGTCGGTGTGTCCGATGAAGTTTTACTCGAATTTAAAAAAGTTATGTCCACATTCCTCATGCAAAAACTACGTGATGAAGCGGGTAAAGTATGGCTCGAAAAAGGCTATACCGAATCTAATATTAATGAGTGGCTTGGTAAAACGGATGAGGTATGATACTGAAATTTGTTTTAGATACGAACATCATATTAAGTTCGGTTTCACCGTATTCACCCTATCATCTTGTTTTTGATAAATTAGAGAATTTTGCTTACGATTTTGCTGTTTCAACAGAAATTCTCTTAGAGTATGATGAGAAATTAGGCGAAATTTTTAATCCTAAAGTTGCTCAACTCACACTTGATTTGATGATGATGCATCCTAACGTGCATCTTATTTCCCCTTCATTTCAAACCCGTTTGATTTATCCGGATATAGATGATAACAAATTTGTGGATTGCTCCTTTGCTGCCAATGCACACTATCTTGTTACAAATGATAAAGATTATAAAATATTAAAAACGACTCCTTTTCCTAAAATAAATTTATTGAAAATGGATGAATTTATTGAAATTTTGAAAACTCTCTAAAGGTTTACGTTTGTACAAGTCTTCCAACGTGCACAAGATATCTCCGTCCGCTCTTGCAAGTCTTCCGACTTGCACAAACCATCGTCCGGCTTCACGACCGGATAAAAACAAAAGCGATGCCCGATTCACAACAAAATCGGGTATCGCTTTTGTTTTTCGCTGTTTATTTGAAGTTTTGGAAAAATCGCAATTAAGACTTAATTTTGTATTTGATTATCATTTTTTCAAAAATTAAAAATCCGATGCTGTATGATAACTATGCCAAACGGAATTGATATTCATCCGAACTACGTGATGGATGATGCGGGGAAAAAACTATCGGTCATCATACCTGTTTCAGAGTTTGATGCGCTTTTAGATGTAGTTTTGAAAATCTTGTCCGCAGATATACCGACTCCTATAAAAACAAATAGTGCTGCCCGTTTTAAAGGATTACTTTCATCTAAAGAAGCCGATGACTATCACACTTATTTAAAAAAAGCACGTAGCGAATGGGACAGAAATATTTAATAGATAGTAATGTGCTGATAGATTATACCGCATTGCGTTTACCTAAATCGGGCAGTGATTTTGTTGAGCATCTTTTTGACACGGACTTTTCATTTCAGTGGTCGTCAAAATTGAAGTATTGGGATATGAAACTGTTCCGCATAAAATGATTGATATGGAAGAGTTTGTTACAACGGCAATCGTTTTTCCGCTTGATAATGACGTAACTCAAAAAACCATAGAACTTCGACGCATCCATAAAAAATTAAAACTTGGTGATGCCATTATTGCAGCTACCGCACTGATTCATAATTTCACTTTAATTTCTCGTAATCTATCCGATTTTAAAAATATTATCGGACTTTCTGTTATTGACCCGCACCAAATTTAATTTAAAAAACAAAAGCGATGCCCGATTCACACCGAAATTAGGCATCGCTTTTTATTTTTACCGCAGTTATTTGAAATTTTGGATTATAGAAATAAAGACTTAATTTTGTTTTCAATTGACTTTCCGATAGACCGCACAAGGAAGAAAATTTTTTTAATGACCATCTTCACAGAAAAACTCACAGCGAGTTTGAGCGAAAAAAATTTCATCAAACTCACACTTTCAAAACCGGACGATACCGGTTCGGATTTGAAAAATATTTATGTGCGCTTGGTGGAAATAAAGGGAAAAGAAAAACTCCATTTCACGTATCGTTATACGCAACGCGATGAAACAAAAAATTTTGATGTCTCAGAAGGAGAGAAATTAATTTCAAATAATTTTGAAAATAATTTTTCCAATGCCGATTTATTTTTCGAAGAAAAAATTTTTTCTTTTTTAAAAAAAGAAATTAAAAAAAATATTTTTGAAAATGATTTTGAAAAAAAAATTTCCGGAAATATTTTTTCAAAAAATAATGCGCTCGAAAAAAATTTTGAAATAAAAATGATTTCAAAAAAAAATCCGGATGCCGAAAAAAAAATATCATTGGAACACAACACCGAGAAAAAAAGAATTTTAAATCCGTCGGCAAAATATTTTCACGCACTCGGTATTACGAATGTACAAGGCGAAATTTTACAGAACGGACAAAAAAAATTCAAACAAATTGATAAATATATTGATATTGTCAGTCACTTAATAACTGAAGCGCATTTGCGCGACGAAGCTGTGATTGCCGATATGGGAAGCGGCAAAGGTTATCTCACTTTCGCTTTGTACGATTATTTAACCGCCGAAAAAAAATTAACGCCGCACATCACTGGTTTTGAATTGCGTCCGGATTTAGTAAAGTTTTGTAATGACGTAGCGATTCAAAACGATTTTAAAAATTTAAACTTCATCGCGCAAGACATCAACGATTTTCATCCGGAAAAACTCGATATGCTCATCGCCTTACACGCTTGCGATATTGCCACCGATATTGCGATTGCAAAAGGTATAAAAGCCGGCGCGGAAATAATTATTGTCGCACCGTGTTGTCACAAACAAATCAGAAAAGAAATGGACAATGTGACGAACGAAATGCAACCGATTCTCGATTTCGGTATTATGAAAGAACGCCAAGCGGAACTCATCACCGATGGTTTGCGCGCACTGATTATGCAGGTACATGGTTACAAAACTAAAATGCTCGAATTTATTTCAAGCGAACACACACCGAAAAACGTTATGATTACAGGCATCAAAAGCAAACCAAAACCGGCATTGATGCAAGAAGTAGAGCGGATAAAAAAACATTACGGAATTAAGGCGCATTATTTGGAAAAGCTGTTGCAGGAAAAATAATTTCTAAACAATTTAATTTTCGGCAAACTCTTTGCAGTATGAATGCTGTTCGGTTTCCGGAACAAAATAAACATACATTGATATATAAAAAAAATCGCGCAAGAAAATTAATTCTTTGCGCGATTTTTTTATGTACAAAATAACCAATAACCGATAATCAGCTATGCATCTACATTCGCATATTTTGCATTCGCTTCAATAAATGCGCGGCGTGGCGGTACTTCATCACCCATCAACATGGAGAAAATTCTGTCAGCTTCAATCGCATCGTCAATCGTCACTTGTTTTAAAATGCGTTCTTGCGGATTCATCGTTGTTTCCCATAATTGTTCGGCGTTCATTTCACCGAGACCTTTATAGCGTTGCGTTTTTACGGAATCATCATTCTCTCCTTTTGCATAAACGCCAATCGCTTCTTGCCGTTCTTCTTCCGTCCAACAATAACGGAATTGTTTACCTTTGGCAACGCGATACAACGGCGGTGCGGCGATGTAAATATGTCCGTTTTCAACAAGCGGCAACATATAACGGTAGAAAAAAGTGAGAATCAAAGTTGTGATGTGGCTGCCGTCAATATCGGCATCACACATGACGACTACTTTATGATAGCGCAATTTTTCTGTGTTCAAAAAGCGTTCGCCGTCCGAATTTTCAGTAATGCGCACACCGAGTGCAGTGAATATATTTTTTATCTCCTCATTTTCATAAATTTTATATTCGAGTGCTTTTTCTACATTCAAAATTTTTCCCCGCAATGGTAAAATCGCTTGAATGTTTCTATCACGTCCTTGTTTCGCCGTTCCGCCCGCCGAATCACCTTCGACAAGAAAAATTTCGCAAGCTGCCGGGTCTTTTGATGCGCAATCCGAAAGTTTTCCCGGAAGCCCGCTGCCGGTTAAAACATTTTTGCGTTGCACCAATTCACGCGCTCTTTGTGCCGCATGACGCGCTGTTGCTGCCATGATGACTTTATCAACGATAATTTTTGCTTCTCTGTTATTTTCTTCGAGCCAATATTTCAAAACATCACCTACTAACTGACTCACAATCGCCGTGACTTCCGAGTTGCCAAGTTCTCCTTTAGTTTGTCCTTTAAATTGCGGGTCGGGAACTTTTACGGAAACAACTGCCGTCATACCTTCCTTAAAATCGTCGCCGTTAATGGTTTCTTTTATTTTTTTAAATAAACCATTCGCATCGCCGTAATTTTTAAATTCACGTGCAATGGCGCGGCGAAAACCGTTGACGTGCGTACCGCCTTCACGGGTGTTGATATTGTTGACGTAAGAAAAAACATTTTCTTTATAGTCCGTATTGTACGACAAAGCCACTTCAACTTCTACATCATCTTTTTTCCCTTTTATGTAAATCGGTTCTTTAATAATAGGTGTGCGACTTTCATCTAAGTAAGAAACAAAACCTTTCAAACCATCTAAAGATAAAAAATCTTCGGTTTTATACTTTTCGCCGTGTGCATCAAGGCGTTCATCGTCGAGCGTCAAAACTAAACCGCTGTTCAAAAAAGCAAGTTCGCGCAAACGGTGTGAAACGGTAGCATGATTGTAAACCGTTTCCGTTAAAATAGAATCATCAGGTTTGAAAGTAATTGTCGTACCGGTGTGATCTGTTTTCCCGATAACGTGTACTTCATTTAAAGGTTTACCGCAACTGTATTCTTGTTCAAAAATTTTCCCTTCGCGGTGAATTTCAGCCTTCAAATAAGTAGAAAGTGCATTTACACACGACACCCCGACACCATGCAAACCGCCGGAAACTTTATAAGTATCTTTATCGAATTTACCGCCGGCGTGTAAAACTGTGAGAACAACTTCAAGTGCCGATTTTTGCAATTTTTGATGCATCCCGGTCGGAATACCGCGTCCGTCATCTTTTACCGTGACTGAATTATCAGTGTGAATAATAACGTTGATGTTTTTACAATGTCCGGCGAGGTGTTCGTCAATCGAGTTGTCAACGACTTCCCAAACTAAATGGTGCAAACCTTTCGCGTCGCGTGAGCCGATATACATATCCGGGCGTTTGCGCACGGCTTCTAAACCTTCGAGGGCGGTGATGTTACTTTCGTCATAACTGCCCATCATTTTTTCGTTCGTTTCTTCAACGACTACTACTGCTTCTATATCTTTTTCCATGTTTTTATTTAAGCGTTTTTTATATCAACGCATCATTACTTCGAGTGAATTATCTGCAAATAGGACTTTTTAAAAAGTGTACAAAGATACGCTTTTTTAGTGAATTAGACAAATGAATTTGAGGCAACTTGACAATAAAATCACAAAATAATATGGTAGAAAAAACGTTTTAATTTAAAAAATAAAGCAAAAATCAAAAAAAAATCAAAATATTAACGTTCAAACACGTTTATCTATTGTAACTATGAAAATGAAGTATAAATTTGTAGTCTAGTCGGTTTATTGGTAATTGGTTAATTGATTTATTAGTCTAAACGTTCTGACTAACCAATTAACCAAATTACTGATAAACCAACTAACTAAATATTGAAACACTTTAATCTGAAAACTATCATGCGTAACGGATTTTATTTATTAATAACAACTTGCCTTGTTTTATTCGCAACTGCGTCACTTTCGGCACAAACCGTGCTTGAAAAAGCGAACAAGCTCTATGATTTGCACGCCTATCGTCAAGCGGCAAAAATTTATGAAAATTATTTCAATGCCAATGACACAAACAGTTTCGCCGCCGGCGAGCGTTTGGCAGATTGTTATTGGCAACTCAATAACGCTCCGAAAACGATTGGTGTTCTCGCTCCGATTGCTGATGCAAACATGGCGTCGAGTTTTTCTTTGTTGAATTACGGCAACGCATTGATGTCGCTCGGCAAATACGATCAAGCGACAAGTGTTTTCAAAAAATTAAAACAAACTGAACCTGCGATTGC
The DNA here is from genome assembly GCA_043732145.1 of Saprospiraceae bacterium. GTDB lineage: Bacteria > Bacteroidota > Bacteroidia > Chitinophagales > Saprospiraceae > JAAFJT01. Next base: position 4,054 of record JAYTIA010000316.1, on the reverse strand, counting down.
TGCGCAAATGTTGGCATCGTGTCAATTTGCAGCGGCAGCAGATAATCAAGTTTCAAATTATAAAATCAGTCCGGTATCGGCAGTGAATACGCCGGCTTCGGAATTGAGTGCAAGTATTTTTGAGAATCAATTGATTTGGGCATCCAGTAGAACAGATTTAAAACGTGCGGCAAAAAACGGAGCTGTAGAAAATGATTGGACGGGTGCGGCGAATCATCAATTGTTTGTCGCTAATATTGATTCTAATACCAACAGTATTGGTAAAACGCAATTTTTTAAAAGTGATTTTAAAAATGTGTTTAACGAAAGTTATGTGTCGTTTTCCGCAGACGGTCGGCAAGCAGCCTTTATGCGCAGCAATATTACCGACGGGCGACGCATTGCATCGAATACCGGTATTGAAATGAGCGTTTATACTGCCAGTATTGATGATGCCGGCAATTTTTTTGATGTTAAACCTTATCCGTACAACAATGGTGCGTGCGGTTTTCCGTGTTTGACGGGCGACGGACAAACGCTTTACTTTGCCTCGGACAGACAGGGCGGTTTCGGCGGATTTGATATTTATTCGGCGCGTCGCCTCGGTACGACTTGGGCAGAACCGCGCAATATGGGTAACGCGATTAATTCGCAAGGCGATGAAATTACGCCTTTCGTTTCCGCTAAAACTTTTTATTTCGCTTCAAATTTTCAAACAGGTTTGGGTGGTTTCGATATTTTCAAAACAAACGGTTTGATGTCGCAAATAGAAAACTTAGGTGTTGGCGTTAATTCTTCAGGCGATGATTTTGGTTTTATTTTGAATCCAAATTCAAGTACTGCTTATTTTATTTCCAATCGCGCCGGCGGAAAAGGCAGTGAGGATATTTATATGGCGCGTGAACTACAACAAAACACTGCAATCGTGACTACAAAAGATATGTCGGCTCCCGCTATATTTACTAAACCTACATCAAATGTACCCGGCAGTTATTCTACAACCGGCTTACCGAATTTTACCGGCATGGTAACGGACGGTTCAAGCGGCGAACCTTTAGAAAATGTGATTGTACGTGCGAAAAATATCAAAACAAATGCGCTGATTGAAGCACAAACGGATAAACGCGGCAGATATATTTTGGCATTAAATAAAGCATCTGATTATGATATTGCTTTTTCAAAAGAAGGTTTTGTGAATGATAAAAAAGCAGTGAAACCGACTGCTTTGGCGACAAAATATATTGGTGAAACGATTTTAAATCCTTCGGCAGTTACAAATAAAATTACGGTAATAGAAGATGTACCCAAACCGATAATAGCAACAACGGCGTCAGAATCTGATAAAATTTTCGTAAAACCGAGCAGCTCAACAACTAATACTGGTTCGGAAAAGGATATTACCGTAAGACCAAGTAGTACAACAACCGCTAAAAACATTCCGAGTGATTATGATATTGTCGTGAAACCGGCAGGTGCTAAAAATATTCCGAGTGATTACGATATTGTCGTAAAACCGGTAGGTACTAAAACAAGTTCTCTTGCAAGTGTGAGTAATACATCAGATAAGAAATTTTATGCCATTAATTTAGAAACTGATGAAGCAGCTTGGAAAAGTGATGATACACCAATTTATTCAACCTACACCGGAAAAAATTATGATAAATTAAAAGAATTGAGCGGTGGTAATGTGTATAGAATTACTGCCGGCGGCATAACGGAAGTGCGCTTGGGTGTTTTCGCGAGTAAAGCTAAAGCAGAAGTATTTGCCAAAAAAATTAATACTTACAATTTGCCGAGTGTATTGAATGTGGTGGAAGAAAAAGATTATAAAGTTGTAGCTAATAATATTATCATTGAGAAACCAAACCAAGTGCCTTCGGATTATTCTATTAAAGTAAAAAAATCGCCACAGGCTATAAAACCGATACCCACCGATCAATCTATAACGATTGTAAAAAAATCACCGACTACACCGGATACTGATTATAAAGTGCGTATCGCAGCATTTAAAAACCCGCAATTGTTTGACGCTACTAAAGTGAGTCAACTCGGAAAAATAACTGCCGTACAACAAGGCGGGTTAACGATTTTTTTAATTGACGGTTTCACTTATTTTGACGATGCACATGAATACAAAAAAAAGGTGCAAGCGCTTGGTTATAAAGATGCGAAAGTCGTCGTCAAAGAGGGTGATAAATATCGCGTAGTAGATTAATGACGATTCTGGATTTTAGGTTTTGAATTTTTGTGTTTCAAAAATCCAAAATCTAAAATCCAGAATTCAAAGTCGTCTGATGGTAACCGAAATTCACGACGCTTTATGGGAAAACCAAAATATCCGTTTGCTTGTCAAGCGCGATGACTTGTTGCATCCTTTCGTGAGCGGCAATAAATACCGCAAACTCAAATACAATTTAATTGAAGCCAAAAATTCCGGTTACGATACGCTTGTAACGGTTGGCGGTGCATTCTCAAATCATATTTATGCGACGGCTGCAGCAGGAAAAATTCACAATTTTAAAACTATCGGTATCATTCGCGGTGAACGCGTTGAACCTTTGAACAGAACTTTACAATTTGCGGAAGATTGCGGTATGACATTGATTTTCGTTTCGCGCACCGATTACAAAGATAAAGATGCACTCGAAAAAAAATACGCACCGGATGGCGAAAAAAAATATTGGCTACCTGAAGGCGGTACAAATAATTTAGCGATACACGGATGTACGGAAATTATGGCTGAACTTGAAAATGAATTGCCGATGATACCGGATTTTGTCTGCGTTCCGTGCGGTACAGGCGGAACGGCAGCCGGTATTTTAGCCGGTAAAAATGCAAAAACAAATGTGTTAGGGTTTTCTGCGCTGACCGGCGATTTTTTGAAATTAGATATTAAGCTGCTTTTAGAAGATTATACCCACACTTATTTATCCGATACTTCCGGAAATATAGCCGATGAAATCCTAAAAAAATTTAGATTGATGAGCAATTATACTTTCGGTGGTTATGCCAAACAAACACCCGAATTATTAAACTTTATCAATGATTTCCAAATAAAATTTAATATCCCTTTAGAACCCATTTATACCGGCAAAATGTTTTTCGGCATCCTAAATATGCTTGAGAAAAAAAAATTTCCGGAAAATTCTACAATCGTCGCTATCCACACAAAATCAAAATTAATTAAGAATTAAAAATTAAAAATTAAAAATTAAAAATTAATTTTCTAAAATTTTCTTGTCCATAAATTTCGGGCTTCTTTTCCTGGCAAAAAAAAATTAATTTTTAATTTTTAATTCTTAATTAATTCAGTATTTCTTTTTTGAAATTTTATTGCCCGTCGGTCTTTGCATTCTGCTTTTAAACGCTAAAACAGCATCGCTGCGTTTGGCAACATGTTTTGTAGCGCGCCCATGCACACGCTCGCGCCATTTGCGCCAATTGTTCGGGTGCATTTCGTACTGCATGAGTGCGCGCACTTCATTCTCGCTTAAACCGAATTGAAATTCAATCGCGTCGAAAGGCGTTCTATCTTCCCACGCCATTTCAACGATGCGATCAATATCTTCTTGCGAAAGTTTATATTTTTCTATTATTAACATAGATGCACGAATAATGAATGAAAATGAAGTACAGAGTATGAGAGGTGGTGTGATAAAATTTTTTTCATTTTTTATTATTCATGCTACGCTTTCGGTTCGACGAAAAAATCCGGACCTAAATCTGAATCTTTTGTACCCGGAACTGCGGCATAAACACTTAAATCCGTAATGCCTTCTGCTGCCAATACTTCATCATCCACGAAGAAATTACCGGTACAGGTTTTATGGTCGCGACTGAAAATAAAATAGGCGGCATCGGCTATAATATCCGGTGTGCGACTGATTCTCATAACAGCATCACCGCCCAATAAGTTTTGTACGGCTGCCGTCGCAATTACAGTTCGAGGCCACAATGCATTAAAAGCAACCTTGCCTTCAAACTCTGCCGCCATACCCAATACGCACATACTCATTCCAAATTTTGCCATCGTATAAGCGACGTGATTTTTGAACCATTTTGCATCCATACCTAA
>JAYTIA010000315.1:0-1780 GCA_043732145.1 Saprospiraceae bacterium | reverse complement strand
AACTCACCGGCGAGCGATTTTCTATATACAATCTGCCCAAAACAGTTGTATCATCACCGGCAATCACCTCTGATGCTAAGTTTAAAGAAGGATCTTCTAACTGTTTGAAGGACGGTGTTGTAAAAGAAATGATGAGACACGATAATAAAAATATAGCGGCAAAAATATAAAATCCGCGCCACAACCATTTCGTCCATTCGAGGTATTGGTCGTAATGTGCAGCTCTTTCATTATCGTTTTGGTAATCCGGTGTTGGTGTAATATCAGGCATAATTTATCATTTAAGTGAGCCATTCCCAAACGACGACATCCCACTCTTCGCCGTTCTGGGCCGCATATTTATAAACTGAATGAAATCCTACGCGTTCATGCGCTCGAATTGAACGCGTATTGCGCGTTGCAATTTCGGTAAAAATAAAATTATATTCGCCGGCGAATTGTTTTTTCATTTCGGCGTACATACCATCGAAAACACCTTGCCCGCGATACGCTTCTGCGACACAAACTTGTCCGACTGCAAAAGATTTATAACTGTTAAACGGCTTGTTCTTGTATTGTATTGTATCCAATAAATCGAACATCGGTGTAATTTCGTGTACATCATTTCTGAAATCCCAAAGCATAACGAGTGCATAACCGGCTAATTTATTTTTATCTTTAGCTATGATACTGCCGCGTTTGCGGTTCATCTCTAATAAAACTTTCGGATTGTGTTCAACTGTTACAAATCCTTGATTTTTAATCGTATTATCGTCTAAATTTTTTGACAAATTAGTTTGTTGCAGCTTTAATATCTGACGCACTTCCCTTTCAGTTGTCACTGATTTATATCGAATCATTTTCTATACTCTGTTTTTACGCGCCGTTATAAAACTTTGAATAAAAAAATACAAAGCCATAGCACAAGAACAAAGCATGATCACTGAACGAAATATACCTGACAAATCTTCATTTCCTAATTCTCTGCGTAAAGGCATGAAAGTACCTAACAACATGAGTAAAGTAAGCAAGACAAGTCCGTGTGCTACGTTTTTGTTGCCATCTTTGAGGTCGGCGGTATAAATCCAAAGTATCGCGCCGACAAAAACAGGAATAAGTGCAGTCGGTGCGCTTTTTTCAAAAAATCCCCATAATCCCATGGCGACAAGAATGACGGCGTTCAATAAATTAGCTTGGTAAGGTTTAAACATGTTTTTTTACTGATTTATAGTTATTAATTAATTTTTCCGGAAGGGAATACAATAAATTATCTTTTAATATTTTTATTGTTTTGCGCTACAAAATTAATGCTTTCCGGTGATTTTTTGTAAATTTTTACCGGGTTTTTAATATGTTATTTGATAACCGTTATTGGCTTCTTGATATAGATTTCCGAAATTTTGGGAATTAGCAAAATTTAATGGCAATAATTTTTAAGAGAAACCAAATTTGGAATCAAAATTCAGTCGTTTTCGATTAGAAAACGACTGAATTTTAAGATTCATCATCTAAACTGTATTGAAAAAATACGCTTAGGAATGAGAAATAAATAAGTTCTACCGGTAGGGATAATTATTTTGGGGTGAGAATTTTTATTTTTTAAGGCGAATATCGGTTAATATTTAACGCAAAAGATAAACATTATGAACACAAAAGAGTAAGTCTAATGTTGGAACTTATTTATTTCTCATTCCTTATCATTTAACAGATTTATAAAAATTCACTCTCCCATTTTGGTTAACTTTAAGAATTATCCTCTTTGCGTTTTCTTTTTCCAATTGAACAAAGTAATTGTCAGAAT
>JAYTIA010000314.1:0-4886 GCA_043732145.1 Saprospiraceae bacterium | reverse complement strand
TGTCTTGATACTGCTTCGACCCAAATAATATTCTTAACTAAATCAAATTCTTTCTATTCTATCTTCAACCATTTTTGCGATGTCAATACTCTGCCGTTGGCATTAACGGAGATGAGATACAAACCGGTCGGCAAATTACTCACGTCATCATATTTTTGGACGTAATAGGCCGGATCTTGTTCGCCAAGATTTCTGCGGTTGATCACTTGTCCTTGCCAATTGAAAATATCAATAGATAAAGTGGCTTTGCGTTTGAGTGTATAACCCACTTCCATATAATCGCTCGACGGATTCGGTGATACAGAGAAATCTAGTAAAATAATATTTGCTGTAGCTAATGCTGCTACGTTATTGACAAGTGGTCCACATCCGGTTGTTGTCGAGAATGTACTAGCAGCAGACCAATCGCCAGGTACTTTTGAACAAACTTTGCGCACTTGCCATTGATAAGTTTGGCAGCGAGCGAGACCACTGATTTGTATGCTTGGTTGTGGGCTATCAAACGTAAACCAAGTTGTATCGCCGGATATGTTATGCACGCGGATGTTGTAATTAGTTACCGAATCTACTCCACCTGTCCAAGAAAATACGCCCGCAGTATCTGTCAGAGTCACTGCTAAATTTGTCGGCACGGCACAACTTAATGTAACAGGATTATTAACAGGGCAAAGTGTTGAAAATTTTACCGGTATTGCCGATTCGCTCACTGCATAACCGCAACCCGATGCTGCTTGCACCAAATATGTGTGGCAAGGCAATAAACCGGAAATAGTTTTACTTAAATTAATCGTCGAGTCATATTTCCAACCGGTAGAAGTTGAAAGCGAATCGGCTGCGTCGCGGTAAGCGAAATAATATTTAATTGCGCCTGTATTTGATAGGGTGATAGAGGCTGATGTTGAATCCGTTTGAAGAACGGAAACAACCGGTGTTTGGCAAGTAGTTCTCGAACAACGACCCGATGTAAAAGAAGTTGGTACCGACCATTTACTTGGCGTAGTGTCGCAAATTGTGCGCACTGCAACGGTGTAATAAGTACAGATTTTCAAACCGGAAACAATAATTTTTGGTTGTGCCGCAACGTAAACTATTGGTATTATCGTCGAATCGCCGGTTTTACTTAAACGTACTTCATAACGACTTGCACCGGTAATAGTTGACCATGAAATCTTAACGACCGTATCTTGAGATACTGAAGTTTGAATATTTTCAGGCGCGTTGCAAGTTGTTGGTAAAACTGTCGTACAACCCTTTGTAATCAAAGAAATGAATGTGGCATCGGATAGAATATTATTCGCGCAGATAGCATAAATTTTTACGCCGTAAGTTTTGCAGCGCGATAAATTTTTAAGCGTAATACTACTCGTTGATGACGAATCGCGTTTGACAATCGGTGTTAGTGTCGTCGTTGTGCCGCCGGTATTATCAATTAGGTAATAATCCACATAAAATTTACTGATAGTCGTTCCTGTCCAAGAAATTGTTGCACTTGCAGTATCTACAGACACAATCTGTAAATTCGTTGGTTTAATACAATTAAGTGATGGACAAAGCATTTGGAAATAAATGACATTGCTTGATTCACTCACACCCGATGCACAAACCGCGAACACACGCACATTATAATTTTTACAAGCAGCAAGTCCTTTAATTGTAAAATTATTTGCAGTCGTTGAATCGCGTTTCCAAATTGTTCCCGCTGCATTATCTGTTGTCAATTTATATTCTATATAATATTTTGTCGCCGTCGAAGCTGCCCAAGCAATTGTTGCTGTTGAAGAATCTATTTTCATAACTGTTAGCGCATAAACTTTACCGCAAGGCAAAGGGCACGCACCTGTTTTGAAATTCAAAGCCTCTGTGAAGTCACTACTTAAAGTATCATTACATTGCGTTTTGAAACGTGCCGTAAATTTTTTACAAGAAGCTAATGTGATGGTTGCACTGCTGCCTGTCAATGAAAATGTTTTATTGAAAGTACTGTCGCTTGAAACTATCCAAAGAATAATTTTTCCGCTCGTACCTGCTACGTTTGACCATGAAAATTTAGCGGAAGTATCTTCAACTTGTACATTGTATTGAAAGGGTTTGAAGCAAAGAGGTACAGGTGTAGTGGTCCTAAAATTTAAAAACGGCGACCACAAACCTTGATTTCCATTAGGACATTGAACGCGAATACGCACATGATAGCCGGTACTCGCCGTTAAATTATTGAGAATGGAAGATATTTTTGTAATGCCGGTAACAAGCGTGTGTTTAGATGTATCGGCAAGCGGTGTCCAATCTAAGCTGTAAATTTTTACATTGCTGTCTTGCGTCGAATCCCAACTAATATACGCGGATGTTGATGTTGTTGAAACATTCATGCGCGAAGGAGCCGCGCATTGAATTGTACAACCTTGTGTTGTGAAATTCAGTATATTTGACCACGCACTTGAAGGCGTATACGTTACTCTTTCCGTAGAGCTGCACAAACTGCGCACACGTACTTGGTATTTATCGCAAGTAGTGGATGCCGGAATAGTAAAGAAATTTTTAGATGAAATAACAGTATCCAACCAAATTGTGTCGGGAGCTATTCTGTATTGCAATTCGTATTTATTCGCATTTGTCGATGTCCATGAGATAGAAGTTTTCGCGCCGGAAGTCGAATAATATAATTGAGTCGGCACCGGACAAGTTGTGATACAGCCGGTAGTTTTAAATTCTTTTATAGAATAAGCACTCGAAGAAGTTGCAGAGCAGTTTGTTTTTATGCGGATATTATAAATCGTACACGCTTGCAATCCTTTAAAACTAAACGATTTTATATTTTTAACCGTTGATGATTGCCAAACCGTATCTGCGCTTTTTTTCCATTCTACGATGAATATAGAATCGTTGGTATTATATGTTGCCCATTTAATTGAGGCTGAAGTATCATTGTAACTGATATTCAAATTAATCGGTTGATAACAAGGCGGCGGACAATTGCCGCTCACAAAATCATATTTTGTCCAAATGCTAAATTGTGTATCCGAACACATTTTTCGTACACGGACTTCATACTTTGTACAAGTCGTCAAATTTTTCAGAACGGTAAAGTTACTGTCTTTACGCGCCACATTTACTTGAATCGGTGCCGACCAAGCCGTATCATTTGCAACATGATACTCAACTTGGTAGACGGAAGCTACTGCATCTAATGACCATCGTACCGAAGCTGTTGCGCCGCTTGATGACGGCAAAACATCCACATGAGGTGCTTTACAGACAGTAGCAGTCGGTGTATTACCTGTATCTACTTTTACAGAAACCGGCGAATGCGAAAAAGGAGCGGCAAATAAATGCGTCATTAAGAAGCATACCATCGCAGTTAAGAATAAATTTTTCTTCATCTTAAATTGTTTAAATGGTTAAAAGCGTATGTTTACACAAGTTTGAAACGCGGCGATTTTAAAGTAGGGTCACTATCAGCTCAATTCATTTCGTTATTGAATAAAGCGTTGTGCTTAATTGAAGAGTAAAAATAGGAGGTGTTACAAATTTATCTTGCTGAAAATATTTATTTTTGTGACAGAATAAAATTGATAATTAACAATGGACAACGCCGATAACTGTTTGTATTTGTCGACTGACAACTATCAATTGTCAATTGTCGCTCTCCATTCTAAAAAAATTTTGATACTCGGAAAAATAATTGGATTCAAACCCAATGCGGAAAGTTTTTCTGCCGTTTTTCCGGACGGACAACAATGTTGTGCATCGGTACGGACGAATTGCCGGTAAAATTGGAATTGCATATAACTTGTCCAGAAAATAATATATGCTTTTTGTAAATGCGAAATAAGTTCAGCATTGTTTGTTGCTTCTAATGCATAGGTTGATAAGCGCTCCGGAGTTTGAGAATTTTCTTCATGTTCGACATTTTCATTGGTGAGTACACAGATTTCTTTTGCATTTATGTTGATAATTGTTTTTGAAAAAATATTTTGAAGCCAATCGAAACCAAAACCGTCGGCACAACCTTCCACCCAAATACCACATTGTGCGAGTTCGAACCAAGTACGCGTACCGGCAGTCCAGACAATTTTTTTTTCGAGGGCGGCGATGATTTTTGTATTTTTTGTTACAGCGTTGTGATGCGCGACAAAAACGTTTTTTTTTGAAAGAATTTTTTCGTAAAAATTTTTTTCTCCGAATTTTTTTTCATTCAAAATTTTTTCGGAAAAATATTTTCTTTCAAAAAAATATTTCATAAAATCCGTTGCAGAAAAAAATATTTTTTTTGAAAAATTATTTTTAAAATCAAAATCAAATTCATTTTTCAAATTAAAATGTGATTCCGAAATATCTTCACCTTCATCATTTATTCCGGCAACGCGCAAAAAATAGCCATCACGATAATCCACGGCATGAACCCCGAATCGTTGATGACAACCGCCGCCGAAATTTTTCATTATCGCACATTCGGCATTTATTTTTTCGCTCAACGCATTATCATTTATTTTTTCTAAAATCGCTGCCGTTTTTTTATTGCTGCCTAATGCCACTGCCAATATCGCGCCTTGTGCAGGAGCGGGTGTACATTCGATGAGCGGCAAAAACATTTTTTTTATGTCTTTCAGTAAGCTGTGAGTTGTGATCTGTGAGCTGTGAGCAATAGGCTGAGACTCAAACTGCTCAAAGCTCACAGCTGATTGCTCACAGCTATTTTCACTGTTCAGCAAACGATTGAGTCCGGCTGCTGCTAACACAATACCGTCGTACTCGCCGGCGCGTAATTTTTTCAAGCGTGTATCGACATTACCGCGAATCGGCATAATTATAATTGCTGTTGATGCACCGTGCGGTAATGCTTTTTTCAGAAAAGGCGGCACCAATGTTTCTCTGCGCAACGAAGATGT
>JAYTIA010000313.1:0-1788 GCA_043732145.1 Saprospiraceae bacterium | reverse complement strand
TAAATATATTTCTAGCATTTTGTGTTGTCACACGCTCTACTTCTTCTAAACTTATATTTTTAATTGTTGCAATTTTTTCTGCAACATAGCGCACATAACTCGTTTCGTTGCGTTTACCGCGGTGCGGAACGGGCGCGAGATAAGGCGCGTCGGTTTCAAGAACGAGATATTTTAAATCAATTTTTTCGACAACGACATCTAATCCCGAATTTTTATAAGTCACAACACCACCGATACCAATATAAAAACCTAAATCAATCGTGCGTTGTGCCTGTTCGCTGTTGCCGGTGAAGCAATGTAAAATGCCGCCTTGTTTGTACCAAGTATTTTCGGTGAGTATATCCAAAACTATATCCATAGATTCGCGGCTGTGAATAACAATCGGAATTTTTAAATCTTCGGCATAGTGCATTTGTTTTACAAACGCCTTGCGTTGTTGTTCGATAAAAATTTTATCCCAATATAAATCAATCCCAATTTCTCCCACGGCACAAAAAGGACGTTGCGCCAAATAATTTTCAACTATTTTTAATTCTTTTTCATAATCGGCATCTACACTGCACGGATGTAAACCCATCATGGCATGACTATTTTGCGGATATTTTTTTTCAAACGCCAACATCATCTCGTGCGTTTCGCTGTCTATCGCCGGTAAAAAAACAGTATCAATGCCGGCGGTAGATGCGCGTTGCATCATAGCATCGGTATCGTTTTGAAATTGCTTCACGTAAAGATGTGCGTGAGTGTCAATCATGGTTATAGGTTATCAGTTATCGGTTATTGGTTACCCATTATAAGTTTTTTAATTTCTAACCAATAACTGATAACTTATAACAGATAACCATTTCAATGTTTTCTTTTCTTAAAAAATCCCAGCAAAACGTTGATATAATTATCCGTCGTTGAAATATCCAACAAATCGGCACCCGCTTTTGTGGCAGTGGTTTTTAGATAATTGCGTTTTTCTTTGCGCCACAGCGTATAATTATTTCTAAGGCGTGCGTCGTTAGTATTTACCCAAATAGTTTTTCCTGTTTCGGCATCTGTTACCGGCAGAATACCGATTTTCGGTAAATCTCTTTCACTTTCATCAAATAAATTTAAGCAAATAAAATCGTGCCGCCGCGCACTGATGCTGAGTGCTTTTGAATAATTGTCGGACATAAAATCGGAGAGCAAAAAAACAATACTGCGTTTTTTTACCACTTGATTCATAAATTCTAAAGCACCTGAAATATTTGTCGTCGCACCGTGCGGCTCAAAACTCAATAACTCACGGATAATTAATAAAATATGACTCTTGCCTTTTTTCGGCGGAATAAATTTTTCAACTTTATCCGTAAAAAAAATCACACCGACTTTATCGTTGTTTTGAGTGGCAGAAAATGCCAACGTTGCGCAAAGTTCCGTCATCGTATCGCTCTTGAATTGTTTTTTTGTGCCGAAAAAAGACGAGCCGCTCATATCCACTAATAAAATGACGGTCAGTTCGCGTTCTTCTTCAAAAATTTTTACATGTGCTTCGCCTGTACGCGCCGTCACATTCCAATCAATCGCACGAATATCATCGCCGTAAGAATAAGCGCGGACGGCACTGAATGACATACCGCGTCCTTTAAAAGCCGAATGATACTCGCCGGAAAATAAATCGGACGAAAGGCTTTTAGTTTTTATTTCTATGGAACGTACTTTTTTTAAAAGTTCGGTTGTGGTGGATGTTGATGTCATTTTTTTTTATCGCCCTCCGTCAAGGATTTTTATTAAGATTTTCCGTCGCAAAGATAATAT
>JAYTIA010000312.1:0-1792 GCA_043732145.1 Saprospiraceae bacterium | reverse complement strand
GCAACTATTGGTTAGCTACAATTGATTATTTGGTTGTAAATAATGGAGGAGGATTTGATTTTTTGAAACCCTTACCAAGAAAAGATAAAGGTGTTTTTCTGCGCGATGTTTTGATTGAAGGTGTACGTAATTCCACAAGACAAGGCAAAACCGTTGAAAGTAAAATTGATGGGAGAATAAAATAATGGTTGATGGTTGATGGTTGACAATTGATGGTTAATAAAAAGTAACCATCAACCATCAATTATCAACCATCAACCATTAACCATTAGACTTTGAATCGTTTCTCTTTTATCGAATGTTACTTCCCATTGCCACAAATCTCCGGCTTCTGCATCGTAAATTTGTTCGGTAAAGAGCATCCCACATTTTTCTAAAACGCGGCAACTCGCGTTGTTAAATGCCAACGTATGCGCTAAAATTCTTCTTACTTTTTTATTCTCAAATGCACGATTGACTAAAGCGCGCGCCATTTCAGTAGCGAGACCTTTGTTTCTGTAAGGTTCATAAATTTCATATCCGATTTCCACAACGCCATCTCCGGCGGGTTTGCCTTTGTATCCGCCACTGCCAATGAGCAAATTTTCTGCTTTTAAAATCGGTAAATAAGTCCACCAGCCAATCTGATTGTGATTTTTTTTTATTTCAGCGTAAGCAAATTCAAAAGGGGAACTATCCGAAACATCCGTCCAACCTTTGGGTACTTCTACAGAAAGCAAATTTGCCAAAACATCATCACCTATTAAGATAGCTTCAAAAATTTGTTTATTGCAAGGAATGAGTTTTAGACGCGCCGTTTCAAATTGTTCTTTCATTTTAGTAGTGTTTCTGAATAAATTATCTGCAAAGGACGCAAAAAAATTCACGAGGTGTAGTATTACCGGCAAATTTATTTTAATTATTATTGAAAAAATTTGCCGGTAACAATCGAAAATACTATCTTTGCCCCACTTTTGAAATGAATTATTAAAATTATAAAAATTAGGCTGTTCCGATGAAAAGAACTTTCCAACCTTCGAAAAGAAAACGTGCTAATAAACACGGATTTCGCCAACGTATGTCAACAAAAAACGGTCGTAAAATTTTGGCTCGTCGTCGCGCTCAAGGTCGTCATAAATTAACTGTGTCTGACGAAAGGCACTCAAAATAAATGAATAACTAGCAATGAATATTGAAGAATATTAAAAATTATTCATTATTTATTGTTCGTTATTCATTACTAAGAAAGTTCCCTTTATTCGCATGAAAAACACTTTTGAAAAAGCGGAACGATTAAAAAGTACAAAAACAATCGCCCATCTGTTTTCAGGTGGGCGTTCTTTTGCTGCATACCCTTTAAGATTGGTTTATACTTCTGCTGCTTCTATCGTAATCTCCGATACCGGTACCAAAAAATTCATTCCTGTTCAATTTGCCTTAAGTGTTCCTAAAAAAAAATTTAAACGCGCCGTTGATCGCAATCTCTTACGTCGCCGTATAAGAGAATCCTATCGTTTACGCAAAGCCGAATTCTTTTTAGAACTTTCTCAATATAATCCGGAAAATCCAATTCAATATGCTTTTATGGTTTTATATACGGGCAAAGAAATTTTACCCTACTCCGATATCGAAAAAAGTATGACGAAATTACTCAAACATTTTTTCTACGATGCGAAATTAAGGTAACAGACAACGGACTACAGACCGTAGAAATTTTTCTGTTGTCCGTTGTATGTTGTCTCAAAAAACTAAAATTCCGCGCTGCCCGGAAATCTCGGAAAAGGAATCACGTCTCTAATATTTGTCATACCGG
>JAYTIA010000311.1:0-1796 GCA_043732145.1 Saprospiraceae bacterium | reverse complement strand
TGGGTTTGTCTTATTAGTTTCTTCAAAATAAAAACAGTATTTATCTTCATTTAACTATTTATAAAAGACCAAAGGTAAAACGCGTTGCGCATTTATCGGCTTAGTTCATCACTTAAAATTACACCGATGAGAACACCTTCTTTCTTTCGGTAAAGTCGCGACAACTCTATTTATCACTTGCGAATCTTGCGAAAAACTTTACGAAGCTTGCGATTAATTTTAATGCAAGATTCGCAAAGCCGTAATGGTTTTTTAAAATTTGAATAGTGTTAAACAGTTACCTTTAAAATAAAAAAAAGATTTTAAGCAACCCACGCTTAAAATCTTTTTTTATTACTCCGGACAATTTTATTCGTTTAAATCCTGCGAGCTATAACACGCGGCAAGTACAGCGTAATTTCTTGTCCTTTTGTTAAAACAGCATCAACATTTAAATTATTCCACAATAAGATATTGTGTTTACCAACATCTAAAAGTTGCGTGACGGTTTCAAAAGTTTCTTTTTCGCCGACGGTATAAGTTGTTTTATAATAATTGCTTTCATTTTCTAATATCGGCAAGTTTTCATCAATAACAATCGGTGCAAAATTATTTATTACGTTTGAATTACCGTCTGCTTGAGACACATAATCTTCTAATGCTGCACGTACGCGACGCGGAATATAAACATTGCAACCGCGATCAGTAGCCGGTACATAATTTTCGCCGAATTGCGGATTCATTTCCTTAATTAAATCAATACTTAATCCTGTTACAGTGGCAACCGATTCTAAAGAAACATAATTTCGAACAGTAACACCTACAATACTCTGTTTATCGAGTGTCGGCAAAATGGGTTTCAAACCATGTTGTTTGTAATTGCGCATCACATAAGTAAAAGCAATAAATTTATCAACATACTGTTGCGTTTCTATAGATAGAAATTTTTTTATTTTAGAAAAATCTTTGCTGCGTGCTTTTTTCATAGCAGCACCTAAACGTCCCGCACCGGAATTATAACCGGCTAAAGTAAGTTCCCAATCGCCGTAATTTTTGTACATCCGTTTCAAATCTTTCAAAGCGGCTTCGGTGCCGCGTTTCAAGTCGTAACGTTCGTCGAGTACAGCATCGGTACGCAAACCAAATTCTTCTTTTACATCAGTCATCAATTGCCAAATGCCTGCGGCACCGGAACTCATAACCATTCTCGGATTCAGTTCCGTTTCTAAACAAGTAATATATTTTAAATCGGCGGGAAGTTCGTAAGACTCAAGTAGTTGATCAAAAATCGGAAAAAAAATGGCAGAACGCCCGATCATTCTTTCTGTGTCTTTTTTTGCGCGTAAAAGCGACTGTACTTTTGAAATGGTGTAGCTGTTAGAATTTTGCGGAACAATTGTCTTAAGGTTCCGCAATCCGGACGCTACATCATCATCTGTGGACATTGCCAACGTACTCACGCATAAGGCGAGTGTAAAAAGTATGGTTTTTTTCATGATTAGAATTTTAAAAAAATGTGTCCTTATTATTAATAGTTTCAATACCGTACCACTTTTCTGTTTTCAAATTCAAACTAATACCGATGATATAATAATTAATCTGTTTGCGATTAATTACTCTTTTATCAGTGTGTAAATAGTTTTGGTTGAAATTCAAAAGAAAAAGCCGCAGTATGTAGTATGTGCCCTCAAGCAAAAGAATAAAAAGAACTGCCGAACTATTTTATTCTGTATCAAAGGTATAAAAACAAATTTATCTGCCAAATTTTTTGCGATTTTATTTACACAGAACCCCAAACTTTAACATTTATTTTGCTA
>JAYTIA010000310.1:0-1796 GCA_043732145.1 Saprospiraceae bacterium | reverse complement strand
GCATAAATCTAAATAATCTTTATTGGTTTGAAGTTTTATTGTCGGCAAACCTTTTCCGTCCGGATAACCGGCTTCGGATAAAAGTTGCCGCGCTTTTGTCGGATTGTAATTGTATCCAATTACTTTTTCATCAAACGACGGCAAGCCACGTGGTGCAAATCCGCTCGTCGCCGGTTTTCCGATCGAATTGCGCAAAATTTTCAGCATCAATTCTCGATCGAAACCATAATTGAGCGCTTGTCGTACTTTTTTATTCAGCAACGGATTCGTTTTTTCATCTCCAAACGACATATTCATGCCGAGATATTCGGTATTCAAATACGGCGTTTTTATGAGTTGCAATTTATCCAATTGCTTGGGTTGCAAATCGCCGTCGGATGTTAAAAGTTCGTTGATGATAGAACTTTCGAGACCGACCATGTAATCAATTTTTTTGCGCATCATTTCTAAATATGCCGTTTTTCTGTCGGGCATAAAATAAACGCGCACACCATCTAAAAGCGGCAATTTTTTTCCGGTACTGTCTGTATCCCAATACTTTTCGTTTTTTGTCAGAAACAAACCTTGATTTTCTATCCAACGTTTAAACTTAAACGGACCGGTACCGACGGGATGATTTCTAAAATCTTTTTTATAAAAGTCTATCGCTTCTTTCGGCACGATACCGCAATATTGCATCGTCAAGATACCGAGCATGGGACGAAAAGGTTTTTGGAGATGCACAACAAAAGTAGAATCATTCACCGCTTCAAACGCTTGCGTGTTGCGCACACGTCCTTTAAAAATCCATGAGCCTGAAGAATTCACGGTGGTGTCAATGATGCGATTAAAACTGTAAACCACATCGGCAGCCGACATGTGTCGTCCGATTTTTCCGGCGAAACACGTATCGTCATGAAAAAAAACATCGGTACGCAAGTGAAAAATATATTGCAAACCGTCAGCGGAAATTTCCCAAGTTTTTGCGAGTTCGGGAACAACTTGCAACGAATCATTCAAACCCACTAAACCATCATACAAATGTTGAATCCCCCACATGATGGCTTGGTTACGTGCAAAAGCCGGATCCAAAGTACTTATAGGATTAAGTTGATTATAGCGAAATATTTTTTTTTGCGAAGTCTCGTTGTCGGTATGACAAGAGAAAAAAGTGAAAAAGACGAGAAATATAATAAATTTTTTTTTTAACATCGGAAAAGGTGTTGCATTTTTGTAGTGCGAAAATAGTACGCTTTTGGGAGAAAAAAGTTTTACCCGATTGGAAGTATTTTAATAATTCACGTAGCTCGATCAAATTCTTTTTAAAGGCTTCATACCTTCAGTGTGTTTTATTCATAGAGTTACAATTAAAAATTAAAAATTAACCCTGTCTCCAATTAATTTTGCTGCATGAAAAAAATAATTCTTTCAATACTATTGGCAATATCGGCAATTTGTTTTTCTTGTAACGAAACAAAAACAAAAACCGAAACGATGACCTACACCAAAACAGGCAATCCGGCAATTGATTCGCTGACAGATAAAATTTTTAAAAATCCGGATATGGCTCCGCTTTATTTTCAACGGGCGCAAGAATTTTATAAAAATGGTGCACAAGGCGGTTACGATTTGGCGATTAAAGATATGAGTTACGCTTTGAAATTGGATTCAAATAATGTGGGTTATCATAAATTTTTGTCAGATATTTATTTGAATTACGCGCAATCGCGCATGGCTTTGAAAACAATTGAACGCGCTGCCGATATTGAACCAACGAATAAACCTATTTTACTCGATTTGACGCGCAAATATCTTAT
>JAYTIA010000309.1:0-4919 GCA_043732145.1 Saprospiraceae bacterium | reverse complement strand
AAAAAATCCGTTTGTTTTTCATTTAATAAATGTGCTTTTGTTTTCCGGTTTATGTGTGATGTTGTATAAATTGCTTTCTAAGTTATCAGCTATCAGCTATCAGCTATCAGCAAACACAACCAACTTTTCAAAAATTTACATACAACAGCCAATACTGAATACCCACTACCCAATACCTTTTATTGTTACACTTTTATTTGCAGTGCATCCGATTCATACCGAAGTTGTTGCGAACATAAAAGGTGCCGATGAAATTCTGGCTTTGCTTTTAAGTATCACTGCCGTTTGGTTTTCGCTCAAAGCTCGCAGTTCAAAGCTCAAAACCGTTTCTTTCGCACTTAGTTTTTTGTGTTTTTTTTGTGCCTTACTTTCCAAAGAAAATGCAATTACTTTTGTTTTGATAGTACCGCTCATCTTTTGGTTTTTTTTGAAAACAGATTGGATAACGGCGGCAAAACAAACGCTACCCTACTTAACCGCAAGTGTTGTTTTTCTTTTCATACGCGGCGGCGCAATCGGCAATCAATTTGGCGGCGAACCTTCAAATGAATTAATGAACAATCCGTTTTTAAAATTGGTGAATGGACAATATATTCCTTTCGATTTTTCGGAAAAATTTGCGACAATTTTTTATACGCTCGGCAAATATATCTTACTACTTATTTTTCCGCACCCGCTCACACACGATTATTATCCGCGACATATCGGTATCATGTCGTTTACTGATGTCGGTGTTTTATTGAGTGTTGTTCTATATCTCGGGTTAATTGTAATTATGATTCGCGGTTGGGAAAATCGCAGCCTAATTAGTTTTTCAATTGCTTTCTATCTCATCACTCTAGGTATTGTTTCCAATTTTATTTTTCCTGTCGGTACAAATATGGCGGAGCGATTTCTGTTTATGCCTTCGGTCGGGTTTTGTTTATTTATCAGCTATCTCGGTTATTCGTTATTCGTTACGCATCATGAGTTATCCGCTCTCAACTTAAAAATTTTAGCAATCGGCATTTGTATTTTATTGGGTGTTAAAACTTTCGTGCGCAATTTTGCTTGGAAAGATAATTATACGCTTTTCACAACCGATATAACCGTTTCCGAAAATTCTGCAAAATTGCAGTGCTCTGTCGGCGGAGAGACTTTGGAAAAAATGCGCATCGAGCCTAATGAAAATATAAGAACCGCCGGTATCAATGAAGCCATCGGGCATTTAAAAAAATCTTTAGAGATTCATCCGACCTATAAAAATCCGCCGTTGCTTTTGGGTAATGCTTATTATTATTTGAACAATCAAGACTCTGCCATTTATTGGTACAAACAAGCCTTGCAATTCGATCCGAATTTTAAAGATGCAAAACAAAATTTAGCATTAGCGTATCGAGAAGCGGGAAAAGCTGCCGGACAAAAACAAAACATAGCAAAGTCAATCGAATTATTAAATCAATCTTTATCAATCAATCCGAATGACGGTGAAACTTATTCTTATCTTGGAACGGCTTACGGTTTGGCAGGACAATTGCCGAGTTGTATCAATGCACTCGAAAAAGCATTAGCAATTCGCGCCAATGAAAATGATAAAAATAATTTAATTACAGCGTATAAACAATCCGGTAATTTGCAAAAAGCGCAAGCGTTGGAACAAAAAAAATAATTATTGTTTCATTCAAATAAAAAAACGCACAAAGATTGATCTCTCCGTGCGTTTTTTTATTAATCATCAACTATCAACTATCAACCAAAAATTTATCCGTTCATAGATTGCAAAAACTCTTCGTTAGAAGAAGTATGCTGCATACGTTTTTGTAAAAACTCAAACGCTTCGTCCGGTTTCATATCGCCGAGGTAGTTGCGCAAGAGAATCATACGTTGTATAGTATCTTTATCTTGCAATAAATCTTCGCGACGTGTTGATGAGTTATTGACATTAATCGAAGGATACATCCGTTTATTCGCCATTGTTCTATCGAGTTGCAACTCCATATTACCTGTACCTTTGAATTCTTCAAAAATAACTTGATCCATTTTCGAACCTGTATCAATTAACGCAGTAGCTATAATCGTTAATGAGCCGCCGGTTTCGATCTTACGTGCAGCACCAAAGAATTTTTTAGGTTTTTGTAAAGCATTCGCTTCAACACCACCCGATAAAACTTTACCGCTCGCCGGAGCCACCGTATTATAAGCCCGTGCTAAACGTGTAATAGAATCGAGAAGAATGACAACATCATGTCCGCACTCTACCAAACGTTTTGCTTTTTCTAAAACAATATTCGCAACGCGCACGTGATTTTCTGCCGGCTCATCGAATGTAGATGATACCACTTCGGCACGTACCGAGCGCCGCATATCCGTTACCTCTTCAGGACGTTCATCCACCAAAAGTACGATTAAATAACATTCCGGGTGATTACGCGAAATTGCATTTGCCAAATCTTTCAATAGAAAAGTTTTACCGGTTTTTGGTTGCGCGACAATCAGTCCGCGTTGTCCTTTACCGATCGGCGTAAAAAGATCAATCATTCGATTAGAAAAATCTCTGCCCGTCGGTGATATAGATATATTAAATTTTTCTGTCGGAAAAAGTGGTGTTAAATAATCGAAAGGCACACGGTCACGCACATCATTAGGGTCGAGACCATTTATTTTAGAAACTTTCAGCAATGCAAAATATTTTTCTCCTTCTTTCGGCGGGCGAATTGCTCCGACAACTGTATCACCGGTTTTCAAACCGAATAATTTTATTTGAGAAGGTGAAACATAAATATCATCAGGAGAAGAAACGTAGTTATAATCCGGTGAGCGCAAGAAACCAAAACCATCTGTCATCATTTCAAGTACACCTTCGCCTTCTATCATACCATCCATTTCAACATTAAAGCGCAATACCGGAGCTTCTCTGCTGTCTCTGATTTCCGGTCTGTCTCGTGTATCTCTGCTTTCTGTTCGCGTGTCTCTTTCTCGCGTATCTCTGCTTTCTGTTCGCGTGTCTCTTTCTCGCGTATCTCTACTTTCTGTTCGCGTATCTCTGTCTCGAGGTTCTCTGCTTTCTACTCGGTAGTCTCTACTATCTGATCTATCTCGCGTATCACGCGTATCTCCTCTACTTTCAGTTCTGTCTCTGTTATAATTGGAAGTAGTATTTGATACAGGTGAGTAGTTGCTATTAGAGGAAGTCGCGGGTTTATATTCTTTCTGTACTTGCGGTTTTTTATTTTTTTTATCGGCACGCGATGAACCGTAATCATCGAACTCCATCAATGCTGGATTGATAAAACCGTCATCATCATCAGGAATTTCCGGTGTTTCGGCTGCTTTAATAACCGGACTTATCGTTATGGATTCGTTTTCGTAATCATCGAAATCCATCATCAAAGCACTCGGAATATCGTTATCACCCAATAACTCCGGCTGAATTTCCGATTTATTAAATTTCGGTGCGCCGGATTTTTTAGCCGTTGTTTGAGATTTAGTAGGCGCATCAAAACGTTTGTTATCAACAGGAGGCGGATCAATCATCCGTTTGCGCGGGCGTTTATCAATTTCTTTGTTTCGAGAAGAATTATTTTGAGCTAAAAATTTATCATGCGGATCGTCATCATTAACGAGGACTTCCACATTAGTGGAACCATCATCGGAAGATGATAAAGCTTGTGCATCCAATACTTTAAAGATGAGATCTTGACGACTCAGTTTTTTGTATTCGGGTATTCTCAATTGTTCTGCTACATCTTTTAATTCTTGTAGCAACATTTCCTGCAACTGCAGAATGTTATACTTCATAGGTAGGTGAAATAATTAAAAAAAATAGTCGGATAGTTTTTAACTTTAAAGAAGGTTGCTTGTTAGGAAAAAATATCAAAATAGAATTTAAGTGCGCTAAATACCGGTTTTCGGTTTCGTGTGTTACTGACATCAATTCGGATAATATAACCGGCTATGTAATTGATTTTAAAATTTTAATTTGAGTATCTCTGAAAGAGAACACACATTCTTTTGCCACCGGTTAGACTCAGGTTTGTTTGTCGAATACTTATTTGATACAAAAATTAAATTCAGCAGAAATAAATAGAAACGCAGAGGAAATTGAAGAAACGATTGAGGATTAGTAAAATCGTTCTTGTCAGAATGTATGTAATGAAACGTTGATAATGGTGGTTTGTTTCATTCTCAGTGCAAATATAATCAGTATTTTATAATCGCAAACTTTATTTGCGTTTTTTTTTATTTTTTTTTATTTTTAAAAGCGGAAAAGAGATTATCGTAAACGATAACCTCTTTTCCGCTTTTAAAAACTATTTTAATTTTAATTAAACTTATTCAACAACAAATTTAGTTGTCGCAGTTTCACCCAATGTATTGCGCAAACGTGCAAAGTACAAACCTTTTACCATTTGTGCCGTTTCGATAGAAACTTCGCTTTCAGTTGTTGAAGGGAAAGCGCGTATAACTTGACCCGTGATGTTCAATACATCTAAAGTGTGTACTGCTTTGCTGATGTTTTCGAAACTCAATACGGCTCTATCTGTTACCGGATTTGGATATACAGAAAGTTTTTGTGAAGTTGTTAAATCGAAAGTACTTGAAGCAAAAACTTGTTTGCACGTATTGAAAACATACGCCGGTGCTAAAATCGCACCTTTTAAATTTTTTGTCACAAGAATGCGATTGCCGTAACCATTGCCCGCTTTTATACAAGGTGATGTTACACCGCGTTCATCTTCAGTATAATTGTCTGCAGCAACAGTACCATCACCCCAAGTTTTACCGTTAATGAATTTGAATTCAGCGGTATCATTTGCGGGACGTGGGACTTTAATCGTTATTCCATAAATACTATCACTTGCAGGTGATAATAACTTTAAGTTTTTTGCGGTTGGCGGATCCCAATCTTTTTGATTCGGTGAACCCAAAGCACCTGTAAC
>JAYTIA010000308.1:0-1797 GCA_043732145.1 Saprospiraceae bacterium | reverse complement strand
ACTCTACTGTTCTTTCCGATACGTCATTTATTCAAAATTCAAAATTTACGGAAAAATATCGGCTCGACAGTATCAATGCTTTGGCAGCGCAAAATGTTTTTGAATTAAAATATAAACCGCAAATTAACGGTTATATCAATACCGGATTAAATGGAAATTATATTCCGGATATAGAAAAACGCATCGGTTGGAGTGCGGGTATCGGCATGACAGTTTATCTTTTTGATGGTCATCAGAAAGATATTAATCGAAATAAAACGGCATTGCTTGTTCAAACAGCGGCAACGTATAAAGAAACTTTTTTGATACAAAATACGATCAGAAAAAAACGCATCGTTAACGAAATAAAATCTCTGCAAGAAAGACAAACTTCGCTCGATGCACAAATTCAAGAATACAATAAACTCATTGCTACCTACAAAAGCGAACTTGTGCGCGGACAAATTTCTGTTCTGAATCTCGTTACGGTTTTAAAAGATTTGACTACTTTGCAACAAGATTTTATTACCATTCAAACACAACAACAACTTTTACTCAATACCTACAATTATTGGAAGTGGTGAGGAGAATAGAAAATTGAAAATTAAAAATGAACAAGAAACAAAATTACTCTCTTAGATATATTGGTGTTTTATTTCTTTTTATTTGTTTTAGTTGTAAAAACTCGGATAAAAAAGAAGAATCGGATAAAAAAGAAGAAACTGCATTGGCACAACAACCGAAAGCGCAAGTGACAGCAGCGGCTGTTTCTTTTGGCGATATGAGCGAGCAAGTGCCAATTTCTGCGGTGACGGCTTATGTACAACGCAATATGGTGACGGCACCGATTCCGTGTTTTTTGTCGGAAGTGAAAATAAAATTAGGACAAACTGTAAAAAAAGGAGATGTACTTTATGTTCTTGAAAGTAAAGAACACAAAGCCCTCGGCGATGCTTTTAAAGATGATCCTACTATTGCACATCTCGGCGTGATTACTATTCAAGCACCGATTAGCGGTATCATTACTGTTTTAGATAGGCAACAACCCGGAGATTTTGTAACGGAAGGCAATCCGCTTTGCACGATTACGGATAATAACAGCGTTGTTTTTCAACTTAATGTACCTTACGAATACAATCGTTTGACGCACGTCGGCGAATTTTACACGATTATTTTGCCGGATAAAAGACAAATTCGCGCGAAACTCACACTGCCATTGACTACCATTGCACCGACGACACAAACACAACAATTTTGGTTAAAGCCCGAAACTAATTTTTTTTTACCCGAAGGATTAATTGCAACGGTGATGCTCACTTTAAATCAAAAAAGTCATACGCAAACTTTGCCGAAAGCATGTGTTTTGAGTGATGAATTGTTAAAAGATTTTTGGGTAATGAAAATGATAAATGACAGCACCGCCATAAAAACGCCGGTACAACTTGGCATGAGAAATTTGCAACAAGTTGAAATCGTTTCGCCGAAATTTAATGAGAAAGATAAAATTTTATCGGATGGGAATTATGGTTTGTCTGATACGGCGGCTGTTTCGATTTTGAGTGATAAATGAATTCGCAGAGTTTTAATTTCAATCAATTTTATCTGCCGCAAAACGATAAATAAAAAAAAACCTCTCGTCAATAGTTTGTTCTTTGAACTAAAAAAAACGCAAACGCTCGTGAAAATCTTTAGATTTTTCACATACTATAAATCGCGTCTCTGACCATAGCCGTCAAGCTAAGGGTGGAATGTATTACTTTTGCGAAAAAAGCTACATGAATTATCCGATTGATTTAGTAAAAGATGGCGAATTAGCCG
>JAYTIA010000307.1:0-1801 GCA_043732145.1 Saprospiraceae bacterium | reverse complement strand
ACCATCAACCATCAACCATCAACCATCAACCATCAACCATCAACCATCAACCATCAACCATCAACCATCAACCATCAACCATCTATACGCTAAAGAAACGCAAAAGTAATTTTTTATTTACATTTTTTTAGTTAAAAATAAGTGAAAGTGGTTCACGCTTATCCAATTAATTTTTTTGCCCATGCCGCCGTTGGTTTTTCAACCAACAAATAAAACCAATAAGCAAATGGAATGCTCAACAACACTGCCGTAAAAATGATAAATGCTTTTGCCGGTTCGTCGAGGTGCGGATAATACAATGCTGCAATGCTGATGAGTGTCCAACCGCTGAAAGCGTGGGTAAGATAAAGTGAATAAGAAATTTTTCCGAGAAATCGAAACCAATCGGTGCCGGCTTTTACAAAATATAAAACCACACAGACAGCACTAATGGAACAAAAATGATTGATACCCATTTTCAAATAAACAACACACAACAAAGCCGACCACATAGCCAATAATTCTAAACGAGATACATAATTGCGCGTAAAATGAAAAAACATAATGCCGGCGATAAAATCGAAACAATAAAAAGAAGCCCAAACGTTGTTCGCCGGCACCATCAAATAGGTTGAGGCGATAATGATATATATAGGATAGCGCAACCACCACTCGCGCCGATTGATAAGGAAAAAAGTGACGCACAGAAATAAATAAAATTGCCAATCAATTGCCAATGTCCAATACAACTCCCGAATCCAAGTCATCGAAAAAAAACCATTGGCGTGAAATAAATGCAAAACCAAACTTTTAAAACTATATGTATCCGGCAGCGCGAAAACTTTTTTATGTAACGAGTATTCATATATCGCATCTTTGATGAAGCACAAAAAAATACTTGCCCAATAAGCCGGTTCGATGCGGATAATGCGCCGCAGTATTTGCGGAAGTATATCCGCAATGGTATAATTTTTTTGCGCAAAAGACAACGGCAGTACAAATCCGGAGATAATAAAAAAAGCATCAACACCGAGATAACCATATTGAAAAATTTTGTTCGTCCACGATTCCGGCGCAGCGTAATATCTGAAATGAAACAAAACGACAAACACGGATGCAAGTCCGCGAATGATTTCTACATTATCGAAGCGATTGGCTGTTATTGGTGTTGGAGGAGCAGTGGAAATCATATTGCATTACAGAATTAAAATGGAAAACAAAGAAAAGAAAAAAAGAGCAGAATTTTCAGAATTCCCGGAATTAAGCAAAATTCAGGATTTTTTTGAAAACTTTGCTAAAAAGCCCGTTAATTTGCATTGTCTAATGATTGTCTTTGAAGACATTTTCAATTTTCAATTTTCAATTTTTTAAATGCACGAACATTTTGAAACCCAAGCGATTCGCGAACAAGCCGAACAAAGCAGCTTCAGAGAACACTCTGTGCCGATTTATATGACATCTAGTTTTACTTTCGACGATGCCGAACAAGCACGGGCGATGTTTGCGGATGAAATACCCGGACCAATTTATTCGCGCTATTCTAATCCGAATACAGACGAATTCGTAAATAAACTTTGTATTTTAGATGGTGCTGAAGAAGGTTTGGCAATGGCTTCCGGCATGGCGGCAGTTTTTGTATCAATGGCGGGCATTTTAAAATCGGGCGATCATATTGTCGCATCGCGTTCCGTTTTCGGGTCGACGCATCAATTATTGACACAAATTTTTCCGCGTTGGGGTATAACGCATACTTACGCCGATATAAAAAACCCGGAAAGTTTTGAAACCGCGATTCAACCGAATACAAAAATGATTGTCGTGG
>JAYTIA010000306.1:0-4934 GCA_043732145.1 Saprospiraceae bacterium | reverse complement strand
TTTACCACCAAGTAAACAGCCCGGATATAGAAAAAGCAATTGAAAATGACGAGCAAATTTTAATGCTTAGTAATTTATTGGAGCGTTGCCTTTTGTTTTACGGCGTTGCGGACGTGACAATGCCGCGCGGACAAGGATGGCATTACATGAATCTGGGAAAATTTATCGAACGCAGTATTCAAACCATTGATATTCTCGATGTTAAGTTCAACGACATCAGTTATAATCTCGACGAGGTTTCCGATATTCCGTATTGGCGTAATTTACTTTTATCTTTGAGCGGTTATGAATTGTATTTGAAATCGTATAGAATCGGACTCGACAGTCAGAATGTTGTGGATATGGCTTTACTCAATACCAATTTCCCGCGCTCCGTTTTATATTGTCTTATTCGACTCGACCGCACGATTCGTGATATGGCAGATGAAAATATTGAAGCCACACAACAATTGCAAAAAACAATCGGGCGCGTTCGCTCGTTAGTTGAATATGCGGATATTCAAAGCATCTCTGAAACAGGTTTACATAATTTTTTGGCGGACGTTAAATCGCAACTTTATAATTTCGGTACTGCTTTAACGCAGAGTTATTTTGCGTATAATTAATTGATTAACCGACTAACCGACTAACCGACTAAAATTAATATGCCGCTTTTCAAAATACAGCACATTACAAAATACGCCTACGACCGTCCTGTACGCGAAAGTGCCAATCAGATAAAAATTTTTCCGTACGCACATCCGCAACAAGAATTACAAAGCCAAAAACTTGTTATTACTTCCGAGCCTACCGTCAATTTATTTGCCGATTATTGGGGGAATACTGCCGGGTGGTTTATGGTAAATGCACCGCATAGAGAATTAATTATTGACAGTCAACTCATCGTCAATGTAAAATCGTCTTTAAACACGCATCCAATTTCGGGTTCAAAATTTTCGGATTGGGAAAGTATGAAAGCAATTATTCACGGTGATATGAAAATTTTAGATTTTTCAAAACCCGAAGCTGTTTATCCAAACGATACGATTATAGAAATGGTGAACGAATTGAAACACGCACGGGACACACCGGCGATGTTCGTTCAACGTTGTTCGGAATATATTTTCGATAAGTTTGAATACAAAAAAGGTATCACTACGATTGAAACAACCGTAGATGAAATTTTAGAATTTAAGTCAGGTGTTTGCCAAGATTTTGCCCACGTTTTATTAGAAATGTTGCGCACGGTCTCAATTCCGTCGCGTTATGTGAGTGGTTATATTTGCCCGAATCAAGACGGTGCGCGTGGCGCGGGTGCGACACACGCTTGGGTAGAAGTTTTCTTGCCCGCCATTGGGTGGGTCGGAATTGATCCGACAAATAATATATGGGTAACAGATCAACACGTCGTATTAGCAGTCGGCAGACATTTTAATGATTGCAGTCCGGTGAAAGGCACATTTAAAGGTCCCGCGAATCAAATATTGAGTGTTTTAGTTTCTGTCGGCTACGAAAACGGTCATACTTTTGAAGAAAGTCACGCCGTTAAAATGAACATCGAACCGTCCAATTTACCGAAGATTGATTATGACGCAGCTCAGCAACAGCAACAATAAATGGTTAATAGTTAATAGTTAATGGTTAAGAAAACGCGCAAAGAAAAATAAATTTCTTTGCGCGTTTTTATTTTCAAAAAAGATTTTCAAAAAAGATTTTCAAAAAAGATTTTCAAAAAAGATTTTTGTATTTTTCCATTAACCATTAACCATCAACCATTCCCGTACTTTTTTTTCTAATTTCCGTAATTGCTTTAAAAGTAATTTCGCCCAAAACGTGCGGAAATTTTTCGCCTATTGAACCCATTTCTTCACGCATCGGTACAGTTAAATGCGTTTCGTCGATTGTCAATTGAATAATTTGTTTTTCGTCGGAATAATAACGTTCCAATACACCTTGGATTTGTTTTTCGTAACAACAATGGATAAAGCCTTCAGTTCTTAAACTGTGTGCAGTAATACTATCAGCCAATTTTTGTTTTTCCCACTCTTGGGTAGTCATTATGTGATAAATCATAACGTTATAAAATGATGAACGATGAATATTAAATCATTACTGTTCAAAAGGTTTCTAAACGTTTTAAAATCCTTTTAAACAGTAATAATATTGAATGGTGAATAGGTCAGAAAATGCCAATCTTTTTCATTTGTCTAATTTATTGATTCTTAATGCGAAAATAAAAGATTTTTCGGCAACAACGTACACCATTATCTTATTTTTCCAAAAAGTTAAAAAAATGTTAAAATTTTAATAAAAAAGACTAAAACATTTGGCTTTATAAAAAAATTGGCTTTATCTTTGATTTATAAAAAAGTAAGTGGTTTAAAAAGACGTTTAAAGTCTTACAAATTTTAATTCTATAACACAAATTCTTGCCTATTGATCTTGTACCTGTACACTAATTTAGTATTTATCATCACTCTCACAAGTTGAAACTACTTAGTCTATGCAGGTAAATCCACTGTCGTTGATTAACGACCAAGATCTCATTCTACTATATTTAGACGGAAATGAAAAAGCATTCGAAACACTGTTGCGTCGCCACAAAGCGCGTATTTACACGTCTATTTACCTTTTCTGCCGCGATCAACAATTAGCGGAAGATATCTTTCAAGAAGTATTCATCAAAATCATTAACACGTTGCGTGGCGGGCGTTACAACCATGAAGGCAAATTTTTGCAATGGGCGTTGCGTATTTCGCACAATTTGTGTGTTGATTATTTTCGTCGCGACAAACGCCGCCCGACGATGTCGCCGACTGAAGAATTTGATATTTTTAACGTGTTGAGTTTATCGGATGAGAGTGCCGAAGATTCAATCATGCGCCATCAATCGCACGACCGTGTGCGCAAATTGATTGACGCACTGCCGGACGAGCAACGCGAAGTCGTGATTTTGCGCCACTATGCCGACATGAGTTTCAAAGAGATTGCATCACTCACTCGGGTGAGTATCAATACAGCATTAGGCAGAATGCGTTACGCACTGATTAATATCCGCAGAATGGTTGAGGAGAAAGATATGATTTTGCAATAGAAGATTTTCGATTTTCGATTTAAAATAAAAAATGCGCGAAGAAAATATTTTTCGCGCATTTTTTATTTTAAATCGAAAATCGAAAATCATTTCATCGTTTCCTCCAACCATTTATAAAACTCATGTTGCCAAACGAGGGCGTCTTGCGGAGAAGTTACCCAATGATTTTGATTCGGCAATAAAACGTAGCGACTTTTGATGCCGCGCAATTGTGCCGCTTGAAATGCTTGTTCGCCTTGTTCAATCGGTACGCGATAATCTTTACCGCCTTGATAAATTAAAATCGGCGTATTCCATTTTTCAACAAAATTACTCGGCGAAAATTGTTCGTACGATTTTTGAGCCGCCGCATTTTTTTTATCCCAATACGCACCGCCGTAATCCCAATTAGTAAACCACAATTCGTCAGTCGTGCCATACATACTTTTGAAGTCATAGATACCGTCGTGCGCGATAAAAGTTTTGAAACGATTGTTGTGCATACCCGCGAGCATAAAAACCGCATACCCGCCGTAACTTGCACCGACACAACCCAACCGCGTTTTGTCCACATATTTTTCCATACTCACATTATCAATCGCGCTCAACAAATCGCGCATCGCTTGTCCGCCATGATCTTTACTGATGTCTTCATTCCATTTTGTACCGAAACCCGGCATACCGCGCCTGTCCGGCGCAACAACAATATAACCGTTTGCCGCCATGAGTTGCAAATTCCAACGAAAAGAATAAAATTGCGTGAGTGGCGATTGCGGTCCGCCTTGACAATATAAAAGTGTCGGATATTTTTTCGTCACATCAAAATCCGGCGGATAAACAACCCAAACGAGCATATCTTTTCCGTCAGTCGTTTTCACCATGCGGCGTTCGGTTTTACTCATGCCGAGCGTGGCGTAAGTTGCATCGTTGACATGCGTGAGTTGCCGCATTGAACCGTTGGTAATATCAACGGCATATAATTCCGCAGCATGATTCATATCCGTTCTGCTCACGACGAGTGTGTTGCTACTTTGTCCAATAATGGTTGAAATATCAAAATCGCCTTTTGTAATTTGTTTTACAACCGGCAGCATTTTCGTTAATCCCGGATCATTCACTTCAAACAATTGTAAGGTACCATTTACCGGGGCGATGAAAAATATTTTTTTACCGTCATCACTCCATTTAAAACTTTCGACGTGAATCGCATCGTTTTGTTGTGTCAAATTTATTTTACTTTCCGGCAAGGACAGGTCTCGACCTGTCCCTACAATAATATCTTGTTTATCCGATTCATAACCGTCACGTTTCATACTTAACCACGCTAAATTACCGGTTTTAGAAAACGCGGGATTAATATCATAACCGAGCATACCTTCCGTCAAATTGCGCGTTGTGCGCGTTTCAATATTATAACTGTACAAATCGGTATTTGTAGAAACCGTATAAGCCGTACCGAATTTTTTTTTCGTGCAGTACACAACCTCTTTACCGTTCGGATTCCAAACAAAATCTTCATCACCACCGGAAGGTTTTTGCGGACAATCGTAAGGTTCGTCTTTCATAATATCTACAGGCGTACCTTTTTTCCCGTCAATGAGTGGCGTGAGCATGATGTGACCGAATTTTCCGTCAGCGTAAGTATCCCAATGCCGATAATTCAAATTGTTATACACCTGAACGTTTGATTTGGGTAGATCCGGATATAAATCTTTCCCATCCACTTTCATTACTTTCACTTCATCGCTTGAGATGATATATTTCCCGTCCGGCGAAATTTTATCTTTCACGAGCATACTGTCCGAATTCGTCACAAGCAGCGCACCGCCCCCGGAAACGGGTATCGCATAAACCTTTCGAGAAGATTTATCTTCATCGGCAT
>JAYTIA010000305.1:0-4934 GCA_043732145.1 Saprospiraceae bacterium | reverse complement strand
AACACGGATTGGGTGAACTCCTAAATCAAAATCTCATATTCACTCTTACCTTTAAAAATTGTCAGTTGCTTGTTATCTGTAAGTCGTGCAAAAAGACCGTGCAATTTCGGCACTTCATAATGGAAAAAGAACATCATGGTTTCTTTTTTCGAATCATAAAATATACCTTCTTCTAAAGTCGGTGCATTTCCTTTTTCCGATTCAATACCTTGTTTCAACCATTGCCACGCCACATTCAAAATTCCGAAAGCTTCCATGTATAAATTCGCATCAGCGAGTGCCACTTCCATATCACCTTTGGCAGCTAATTCGAGCAAATGTGCCGTAACTTTTTTAAAATTTTCGATTTCGCAATTAAATTGATTGTAATAAGGTTTTATATTCTCATATTTTTTCGCAGCAATTATGTCTTCTTCAACTTCATTATACCATAACTCCAAAGATTTTCCTTGATTGGCTATCACTTGACGGCCCAATAGAGCTTGCGATTGAATTCCTGTTGTACCTTCGTACAAACTCATTATGCGTACATCGCGCAGCATTTGTTCCAATTCAAAATCTTCGGTATAACCGTAGCCGCCTAGAACTTGTAAACCTTGATTGACGGCAACAAATCCGGCTTCAGCTCCGTAAGTTTTTGCCACGGGCGTTAAGAGTTCTAAAAGAGCGTTATAATACGATTTTGGATTTTGGATTTTGGATTCTTGATTTTTCTCCGTCTTTACTACATTCGAATTACTTCCGGTCATTTTAAAATTGTGTTCCAAATCCAAATACTTGAAACACTGTAAAATCAAACTCAAACCACCTTCCACAATTGCCTTTTGAAGCAACAACATACGCCGCACATCCGGATGATGAATAATGGTTGTCGGCGCACCCAAAGCTATTTTTTCATTCAGCCTCCTACCTTGAGGACGTTCTTGCGCATACTGTAATGACGCATAATAAGCCGGTGATGCCACTTGAATGCCGCCTAAGCCGACACCTAAACGTGCACCGTTCATCATCAAAAACATTTGCGGTAAACCGCGATGCGGTTCGCCGAGCAAATAGCCGATGCAATTATTTTCTGTACCGAACTCCAAGTGCATAGCCGGTGTTGCTTTTTGTCCCATTTTATGATAAATGCCGATAGAGGTAACATCATTACTCAACATTGAGCTATTAGCTTTAAGCTTTGAGTTACTTTCATTTGTAGGCTCATGGCTCACAGCTAATAGCTCAGAGTTCATTTTTTTCGGTACAATAAACAACGAAATTCCTTTTGTGCCTTTCGGTGCGCCATCAATTCGCGCTAAAACGAGATGAACGATATTATCAGTCACATCGTGATCGCCGGCGGATATAAATATTTTTTGTCCTTTAATTTTATAGGTACCGTCCGCTTGCGGTGTTGCGGTTGTGGCAACATCGGAAAGAGAACTGCCGGCTTGCGTTTCCGTCAAACACATCGTTCCAAGCCATTCGCCGGACAACATTTTTGGCAAGAAAATAGTTTTTTGTTCCGGCGTCCCGAAAGTAAAAATCAAATTAGCAGCTCCGCGTGTCAAATCGGTATACATCACAAAGCTGTTGTGCGCACAGCCCATGATAAATTCGCCGGCAGCAGCAATAGTTTTTGGCAATTGCATGCCACCGTATTCCTTAGAAAAAGGCGCGGCAATTAAACCCGCTTCGCTGAAAGTTTTTAAAAAATCGTGTACACCTTGATGCACTTTCACCTGCCCGTTAATTAATTCCGGTTGTTTTTTGTCGGAATTCACGTAAGTCGGATGCATTATTTTTTCGGCAATATCGGTTGCAGTATCTAAGGTGAAACTAAAAGTTTCTTGATCGAAATCTTTAAAATAATCAAGCTGCGTCAACTCATTGACTTTCAACACTTCAAAAAGTGTAAAATCGAGATTGCGACGAGAGAAAAATTTATGTGCCATTTTGGATTTTGGATTTTGGATTTTAGGTTTTGGATTTATTAATCCGAAACCGTACTTACTGACATAAAAGTAGGGATTTAATTTTAGTTTTTGATTAGCTCAATCATAAAATTGACAGCAAATAAGAAGTTCTCATGCGGTGTTATTGCTTTGCATTACACGAAACTATAAAATAATTAGCTTCTTACTTGCGAATTTTATCTATTTCGCTTTATTTAATCTGTGGAGACTAAAAAAATTAAAATTCAAGTTCCTTATTTTTGCAAATATATTACCACTGACACGATAATCATTTAGAGCGCGATAAGTGAGGATACACGCAAAAGGTACCATAATAAATACCGGAATCCACGCTGCCATTACGCCGCCGATACTCGCGTGTTCTTTCAGATTTTTGAAATAAATGACGGACACCATAAAAATCATGAAAAAGAAAATCGCAATGAGAATCGGATAGCCGAAACCGCCTTTTTGAACAATCGCACCCATCGGCGCACCGATAAAGAGAAACACCAAACAAACGACCGCCAAACTGTATTTCATTTGCAATTCGTAAATGAATTTGCTTTTTGAATCTTCGAGAATACCGACATTCCGTTGTGTGGATTCTATCTGGGTTAAAACGCCGCGCGCTTTTGTACCTGCCGAACTTTGCACGGAACGTGCATCCGGCTCCGTTAGATTTTTTAAAAAATCATAAAAATCAGCGCGTAATTTTTTATTGATAAATTTTGACGTGTCAGGTGTAACTTTAAAGTCCGGCGCAATTACATTATTCCGCAGATTACCGGCGATTGGTTGGTGACGGTTGACAGTTGCGGGCTGATCGATAACCTCAAATTTTTTATGATTTTTTGCAAACGGTGTTCCTGCTAATCTTTCATCACTTAATCCGTATAAAGAATCTTTATTTGTAGGAGCCGGATTCGGTCTGTGTTTTATAAATTCGGGATTGGAAGTGAGGGGAATATTTTTAGTAATTATCGGATTTTTTTTCGCCGCCGTATCAGCTATGGGCGGCTTTGCTTGCAAGCACGTAAAATAATTATCAATATTTTGACCCAAATCAGTCAGATATCCGTTGCCTTGAATGTTCAAAGAATCTAAGGAATGAATGAGTTGCCGACTGCTTTGCGTTTTTTGATTGCGGGTGAATAAATTTTCGTTGGTTTTTTGTTTGTCAAATTGTGTTAAATCGAAAAGTTTTTGCCACGAAGCAAATTTAATGCGCACAAACGGATATTGTTGCTTCGTGGTGTTTGTCGAAGGTTGCGATTCTTCATATTGCACACCATCAAACAAATTCATCACGATAAATTGTTTGTCGGTAGTGGTAAACATATCGCCATGCTTTGCAACTGTTTCGTTGATGAGTTGCGTGTTTTTATCTTTATTGCCGTAAATAATTACGCCATTTTTTAAAGTATGTCCGTCTTTTTCTTTTTTACCGATGCGAATAGTGTAATCACCAAATTCATCATTAAATACACCGTCTTGCAAAGTCAACGCCGGTTTTGATTTGCGAATATCATAAAACCGTGCATAAAATTTAAGATTCGCCCAAGGAATGATATATTCGGAAGTAACGATTGAAAAAATTGTTACACCTGCAACCGCATATAACAACGGACGGCAAACGCGCAACAAACCAACACCCGCAGATTTAAAACTTGATAATTCATATTTTTCCGCCAAATTGCCGAGCAACATCACACTCGAAATTAAAACGCCGATTGGTAAAGCCAGCGGCACCATCGTCATCGAAAGATAGAAAACGAGTTCCGTTAATTCAAAAATGGATAAACCTTTACCCATAATGTCGTCAATATATACCCATAAAAATTGCAACACCAAAACAAATAGCGCGATACCGAATGCAACGGCAAACGGCGGAATAAATGATTTGATGAGAAATTTATCTATAATTTTCATAAGAAGGTATTGGGTATTAGGCATTGGGTAATTGGGTATTAGTAGAAGCGGCAAATTCGTATCAGCCAATACCCAATTACCCAATACCTAATACCTAATTTTTCTTTTTCCAATAACGCACAAGTCCTGCCACCGACATCCAAGCCGGATTAGCTGATTCAAATTGCGCAACTAACTCGTCGGTCGCACCGTAGCGTTTTAATTCTTTTGTTACCAAATTAACGTAAAGTGGCGTGATAGCGTCGGCGTTTAAACCTTTATCCATACATTTTTTTACGAAATTCGCCCACCGTACTAAACGTTTGGAAAGACTATTTAGATGTGTCGCGACAGTAGAAATTTCTCCGTAATGTACTAAATGAAGGCGTTTGACTTTTAATTTTTTTATGAGTTCGAGACTATTCAACCAATCTTCGATATTTATATCCGGCGGCGGACACGGTGGTACAACTATTCCATTTTCAATTTTCACACCGGCAACATCACCGCAAAATAAATCGTCACCGAATTGCCAAGCGATATGATGAACCGCGTGACCGGGTGTATAATGCGCAATGAGTTCCGTATCGCCGAATTTTATTTTTTCGCCGCTTTCGGGTGCATATAAAAATTTTTCGTCAATCGGATTCATCGCACCCCACAATTCATCCATTTTATCTTGATAAATCATTTTTGCAGAACTGTAAAGTTTCGACGGGTCAATCAGATGTTTTAATCCGTTTGGATGCACGTAAATTGTAGCACCTTGTTGTGCAAAATACCAAGCAGCACCGGCATGATCGAGGTGAATATGTGTAAGAAAAACTTTTTTAATTTGATGGGTTGAGAAACCCGCATCTTCAATGCCGCGTTTCAAATTCGGAAATGTAGAAAAAGGACCTGTTTCAACCAATGCCAATTCGCCTTTGCTCTCAATTAAAAAAGAGGCGATGGTGTGTTTAGAGTTTTGAAAATTTAGATCAATTATGTGAATCATTTCTATTAGTTTTTATAAATGCCCACTTCCGATAATTGTGCCGCACCTTTCGATTGTAAAATACTTAAACGCAATTTAGTTGTCGTTAC
>JAYTIA010000304.1:0-1806 GCA_043732145.1 Saprospiraceae bacterium | reverse complement strand
AAGTGTCCAAACGGCAATTTTTAATTTATTCAAAAAATACAATTTATCTGGTTCAAAACCATAGAGCAAAAACGGCAAGGCTTCTTTCTGCATGATGTTTAAATGATGATCGTTGATCCATTTGTCGGCATCCTGTCGCGTCCAATTCGAAAAATTTTCTATTAAAATCAATTCAAAAAAACGGTGCGACAAATTACCTTTCAATGTATTTTCTTTAACAATGCCGGCGAGTGCAGAGCGATTAAGACGCGCCAAATGTTTGAACACCCATTGATGCGGAAAATAAAAAAGTGCTTCTAAACTTGTAGGCGTTTCTGCATCACGCGGTTTCAATAATTGCGCATCGAGCCGGATAATCGGTTGGGTGGCTTCAAAAAATTGTTGCTTTTCGATTTTAAATTCCGGGAAAACAAATTGTCTCGAGCAATTAGCTTTGAAGTGTGAGCTTCTATATTTTTGTTGTTCAAAGCTCAAAGCTAATTGCTCAATGCTAACTGTCATTGTACTAATATCATCAAAACACGCCCGTAAATAACTCATTAAAGGGTGTTCATTTTTATTTTCACCTTGACATTTGTACATTTCTATCAGAATTAAACGCCGTTGCACGCGCTCAATCGGTTGTTTTTGTGTCCAAAGCCACAATTCGTTTTTTTGTTTGGGCGTGTGCAATGAAACGTTTTGTTCATTCAGCCACTCAATTTCATTCGTATACCACGCCGAATAAAAAAAAGGACTTTCCTGCTCCACAAATTGCCACCAAATTAAATCGTCAACGTTTTGGGTAATGCAACATTCTTTTTTTACAAATGGAAAACTGCCCACTTGTTTCGGCATCGGCTGAACAGGTGCTGCTTCATAAACCGTGCGAATAATACGCTCGATTTCCAACCGCGACAGGAAATTTTTTCCGGTAACGGACAGTTCTTCAAGGTATTCTTCGATGCGTCGCGCTTGTTCGCCTAAAACCAACAGCGACATATTTTTACTGCCATTCTCTTCAAAAGTTTCATGCGCCCATTCGCGCAAATGTTTGTAAATTTCTATAATTTCATCGCGCGGTACAAATTGATTGGCAGTATAAGTGTTCCTATTGAACCAAAAATTAAATTGCTTTTCTATTTTAGCTTTCAATTTTAAGCCGTCATCTATTAATTCTCCTTCTGCATTAGCAACTTTTTTTTCTGAATTTTCAAAAAAAAGTTGCGTTTCTCGATACCACAAATCATTTCCGATTCCCGGACGTTGCGACATGACGTTAGAAATCACCGCAGCCAATTCATCATCAAGTGGTTTGTATTGCAGTGTAGTAAATTCTAAAATTTTTTGCGGTTCAAACGGTCGCCATAAAAAAGCGGTGACTAATTTTAAAAGTTGCAATGTGGGTCGCCCTAATGAAGCAGAAGGCAAACCCAAAGCCGGCAAACCGTTTTGTATCAACACTTCATCAAGCGTTCGGTGTTTGTCGGGAATGAGGAGAACAGGCTTAAATAGTTGCCGGTTGTCGGTTGCAGGTTGATGGTTCGTGTTTGACGTTTGTCTGTTACAGATTGCCGCGACATTTTTTTCCAAGAAATGAGCGATAAATGGTGCAATCTCAGCATCACTGTTCGCTTTTAAAATCACAATACTACCGTCATTTTTTATATCGTGTTTAGAGTTATCGGAAAATTCACGCCGAATAAATTTTTTGAAAGTTTGTAAGTCAGTATTAGGTATCGGGTATTGAGTATTAGGTGCTGATTTATTAATATTATTACCTAATATCCAATACCCAATACTCAAAAGTCTTTTTATATGCGCCGG
>JAYTIA010000303.1:0-1808 GCA_043732145.1 Saprospiraceae bacterium | reverse complement strand
TCAAAACACCGTTTTCATCAAAAGGAATTACGCGCAAGACGGCATTTTTTTGCAAACACACTTGCTGCCAAGGAATTAAATTAGCATGGTGTTCCATTACCGAAATTATCACTTCGTCACCGGCATTGAGTTGCGGCGCTAAAAAACTTTGCGCTACTAAATTAATACCCGATGTTGTACCACTGGTAAAAACAATTTCATTTTTAGTCGCTGCACCGATAAATGCTGCCACTTTTTCACGCACATTTTCATAAGCGTTTGACGCTTGAACTGCAATACCGTACACGCCGCGATGCACATTCGCATTGTATTTCGAATAAAAATCAGTTTCAGTTTTTATAACCGAACGCGGTTTATGCGTCGTAGCAGCACTGTCGAGATAAACGAGTGTCGGATTGCTTTTGAATATCGGAAAACTTGAACGGTCACGATTTGCTATTTTTGGATTCAAAGTGAGTTGTGAGTTTCGAGTGATAAATTTCAATTAACATGTAAAATAATATTTTCTTTATCTACTTTCGTGCAATGTTTTTTCCACCAACGAAAATAAATATAAACCTTGAAACGCGATAAAATTTTTTAAAAACTGAATTATGCAATTTATAGACCTCAGTCACGAAATTTACGACGGACTCGTCACTTATAAAGGTTTACCTGCATCAATGATTTGCGATTTTTGGGAGCGCGAAAAAACGGCGGCGAATTACGACGACGGTTCAACTTTTCAAATCGGGAAAATTGAGATGGTATCTAATACCGGCACTTATATGGATTGTCCGTTTCACCGTTATGCCGACGGCCACGATCTTGCCGAATTATTAATCGAACATTGTGCAGAATTGGCGACAGTTGTCATTCACACACCGTTTGAAAAAAATATTGAAGTAGGTCTATCTTTTTTCAAAAATAAAAATGTAAAAGATAAAGCTGTTTTAATCCATACGGGTTGGAGTAAATTTTTCGGTACGGAAGCTTATTCTACCAATCATCCGTTTGTAACAGAAGAAGCGGCAATTTTTTTGCGTGATAACGGCGCGAAACTCGTGGGTATTGACAGTAATAATATTGACGATACGCGCCGACGCACGCGTCCGGTACATACAATTTTGTTACGCGAAAATATTCTCATCGTTGAACACATGGCGAACATGGCAAAGTTGCCAAAACGCAAAAAATTATTATTTTCCGCTGTGCCGCCAAAAGTAAAAGGAATGGGTACTTTTCCGGTACGAGCGTTTGTGAAATTTTAGGTAATTAATTTCTACCTCTATCGTATTTCGTTTGAAAACGCGCCGCATTTTCTTTTTGTTTATTGTTCAAATCAATATCTCTGCCGCGCATAAAAGCGCGCGTGACTGCCGATGATTTCATATCCAAAATATCACCGTCAGAAATAACGAGTGTCGCATCTTTACCGACATCGAGAGTGCCGAGTGTTTTATCGATGCCGAGAAGTTTCGCGGTATTGTTGGTGATAGCGCTCAATGCTTCTTCTTTCGTTAAACCGTAAGGCACTGCTTGACCTGCCATGAACGGCAAATTTCTGTTTTGCCAACCGCCGTTGTTGCTTAAAGCAAATACGACACCGGCTTTTTGTAATTGTGCAGGCGTTTTATACGGTTGATCGTAATCTTCATCTTCACGTGCCGGCAAATTTTGTGTTCTATCGAGAATGACCCCGATTTTTTTATTTGCCAACCAATCAGCTATTATATAACTGTCGCGTCCGCCGACAATGACAATCTTGTTGCTGTATTTTGATAGCATCGTGACGGCTTCCGTCATTTCTTTAACGAGTTCGGTATGAA
>JAYTIA010000302.1:0-1809 GCA_043732145.1 Saprospiraceae bacterium | reverse complement strand
TGAATCAGAGAGCGTAAAAAGAAAATACGTGAGTAAAAGTACCAGTGAGTAAGTACCTAGAACGAATCCAAAATTTTGTCGCAGTCGTGCAATTATATCGTGTCGCGCTGAAATTACAGTACTTCCGACGTTTTGCCAAAAATTATATTGCCACATTACCAAGTAAGGCAGCATTAAAAAATAAACAAAAAGCATTGAACCGGTGATATTTATCAACCACATAAAAGCGAGTTGCATAAATAAAATCAGTAAAAAAGTTTTTCCTGAAAATAAACCCGAAGTTGGAGCGACGGGAAAGGCTTTGCCGTAAAAAAAACGAAATACGAATAAATGCAACGCAGTTAGAAGTACGGTGTTCAAGATAAAAAGATAAGGTATGTTTTCATTATTAAAAAACTGACTAATCATGAGCCAATGTTGAAAAAACGGTGCATTCAAATCAAGCGTCTCGTTTGCCGGTTTTTGGGAGAGTAGAAAAAAAATAAGGCAAAATAAAGTACTCAATATTGCCGACATTGCTAATAAAAAACCTTTACCGACGCGTAACAAACTGAAAGTATCGCCTAAAATTTCGCCGGAAGTTTTTATAGTATTCACTTCCAGCAGACGTTTACTGTCATACGGAATTTTTTCGAGATTACTTGCCGAATTAAAACCTTTTTTACTTTTGTAATACGGATACCATAAAAAATATGCAAGAAGTGCGAAAGCCCAGAAAAAAATAAAAAATGAACGGAAGCCATCACCGATTTTAGTTTCTCGTGTAAGATTGCCTTCAATAAGTGCGGCAATAACGAGCATCGGAAGAGTTCCCATAAATATTTTAGTGCCTCGTCGTGCCGAAATTTGAAATGCTTGTACGCGTGTGAATGTTTCCGGAAACAATAAACCCTTACCCACAGTCATACCCGCCGCACAACCTATGACCATTGCTGAAATTTCGAGAACGCCGTGCATCCAAACTGTTAAATTAGCTTCCCCGAGTAATTTATATCGAGCGAAAAATTGTAAAAAACTTCCCAAGCGTACGCCTTCAATCATCATCAAAGCTACGGAACCTATGCCACCGAAAATACCGGCGAGAAAATAACGAAAGCAAACGATGATATTATTAAACATAATACCGAATGTCATGTCCGCATGACCGCCGGATTTATAAACCGCTAAGGGGTCGCCATGATTAATATTTTCCTCTGTCATTTTTACATAACTTTCGCCGAGCATGGTGCGCGTGAAATGTTCGTCCATAACGCTTGAAAAATAGCCGATAATGAATGAAATTAGGAAAAAAATAAACGCCCACATAAAAGCAGTGCGCGATTGATAAACTGCATAAGGCAAATCTTCAGTAAAAAAATCGAGAAAACTGCGCCAAAATGTGCGACGCGGCACAAAAATTTTAGCGGATAAACGTTGTAGTAAGCCATTCAAATAAGATTTTATGGCGCGGTTGGCGTAAAATGTACGCGCATAAGATAAATCATCGGCAGTTTCAATCAATGCTTTGTGCATCATTTCGGCATCCGGAATGACATTGTCTTCCATGAACGATTCATAATACCGCCATTTTTCATGATTAAGTTCAATGAAATCCGATTCTTTCATGTTGCATTTTGATTTTTCGTGTAACAGGTATAGGTTCGATGATGTTGCGCCTCGTAAAAACTTGCAAACGTAAAAATACAAAAATTATAGATGCCGAATAAATTTTTATAAAAAGACAAAAAAAAACGGGTTACGTTTGTACGTAGCCCGTCCCGCAAATTATAATCCCATGAACATATTAATCTTTCGCTCTAAAAAATACAG
>JAYTIA010000301.1:0-4950 GCA_043732145.1 Saprospiraceae bacterium | reverse complement strand
AGCACAAACGCCTGAACCCCACGAAGACAACCAAAGTGTATCTCCGTCCGAAACAATTTTACCAAATAAGTCTGCCCTAACCCGATTTTTTTCTAAAGGTTTTTCTCGCACGGGAGTCATTTGTCCGGTCTTCATATCAAACTTATATAACCCATCGTGCGTAGCGAGCCAAAATAATCCCGTCGCTTCTTCGTGAATATCATAAAGCGTGTTGTAATCTTTTCTAAATGCTGGCGCGTAAAAATCATTTTTGTCATCAACGATATTATAGACAGAAAATAAGTTTTTACCGATGTCTGCTTTTATTAAACCTTTTTGTTTGATGCCCAGCCATAAATGTCCTTTGCTATCGAAAAATAGCAATTCCACTTCCGATGTTGCTAACGAAGCATCAGTCGCGCTATGAACGGTATAGTTTTTAAAAGCACCTGTTCGAGGATTAAAAGAAGCTAATCCGCCGCCCAAAAAACTCATCCAAATACAATGACTGCTGTCTTCCGCTAATCGTGTAATAGTATTTGTAATTGCCGAATCGTTATACAGCCGAAAAGTATAACTGTCGTAACACAATAAGCCTGTCGTCGTGCCGAACCAAAGATAACCGCTCTTTGCTTGCAGCATGGCAGCAACGCGTCCGTTGCCAATGCCATTGCTTTCGTTGAAAACCGTTACATTCAGCGAAGCAGGGCGTTGTGCAATATTCGTTTGTTGCCAACAAAAAAATAGTATAATGAAGAAGGCGTATCTCATTGCAGTCAAAGTTACGAAACTATATCTGCTATGAAAATTTTTGTGCTTGAAATGTAGTTTTTCTTTGATGAGGCATGGGTAATTTCATTTTAAGTGTGTCTCTAATACAATAGGCATCACCGATACCATTTCGGCACAATTGCTTTCACATTGTTCGTTTCATCACATTCATTTGGGATTACATCAAAAGCATCTAATTGTAAAATAATAACACCGGAGAATTGGTTTTTCTTTTCTAAAGATAATTTATGGCGCACAATATAATTTGTTTGCGGATAAAGCAGTCCTTTTGTATTTTTTAAGCCTTCAGTGAGATAAATGCCGTCTGCCATAATTGCTCCACGCGTAAGGCGTTGCGTGCCGGAAAAAAAGAAATGCACGGCTACATTGTCCGCTACACTGTTTGTTGCGCCAAAAATTGGCGCGGGTCTAGTGCCTTTGTTGCGTATTGAAAATTCTAATTCAATATATTTTTCCGTAATTTTTATGACGATGATGGTGTCGAATACCAAATCAATACAACCGTCTTTTTTGCCGGAGACGGTTTGATATTTATCTAATTTACTTTCTTCCGGTGCTTTTTTTGATGTGGTGCATTGAAGAAAAAGAAATCCTAAAAGTAATAAATAAAAAAATTGTATCGGTTTTTTCATAAAATCTAAAACTCTATCTTCCTTTGTTATCTATGTTTCCTTTATGATCTATGTGGTTCAGAAATGCAATATTTTTTTTAAATTTTTCAAACTTCGAACGTTTTACCGCCGATTTTTTAAATAAAATTTTAAAAACGTCTTCAGTAATATCGTGCCATTCTTCTTTCGACATTTTCAATAAATCTGCATGTGGCAGAAACGCAGGCTCATTGTGTGGTGTCGCAAAACGATTCCAAGGACAAACTTGTTGGCAAATATCGCAACCAAACGCCCAATTATTCATTTGCGCGTGAAATTTTTCGGGAATATCTTCTTTTAATTCGATCGTGAGATAAGAAATACATTTGCTGCCATCCATAATATAACCTTCGGGCGAAATCGCTTCTGTCGGACAAGCATCAATGCAACGCGTACAAGTGCCGCAATAATCTTTTATCGGTGTGTCGTAAACCAATTCTAGATCAATAATCAATTCGGCAAGAAAAAAATAAGAACCGGCTTTCGGATGAATGATCAGCGTGTTTTTTCCGACCCAACCCATGCCGCTGCGACGCGCCCAATCGCGCTCTAAAACCGGTGCAGAATCAACGAATGCGCGACCGTTCACTTCGCCGATATTATCGGAAATGAAATCGGTGAGCGCATGTAATTTCTTTTTTAAAACGTGGTGATAATCTTCGCCGTAAGCGTATTTAGCAATTTTTGGTGCGGCAGCGTCGGTTTGTTCTTCGGGATTAGAATAATTATACATCAAAGTTATGACGGTTTTTGCGCCATCCGCCAATTTTCGCGGGTCAATGCGTTTGTCGAAATGGTTTTCCATATACGACATTTTCCCGTGATAATTTTTATTCAACCACGCCTCCAAACGTCGCGCTTCATCGGTCATTTGTTCCGCTTTTGCAAAACCGACGAATGAAAATCCTAGACGTTGCGCTTCGGCGCGAATGAGTTGAGTATAAGTCATAGTTGAAAGTTGAAAGTTGAAAGTTGAAAATTGAAAGTTTATGCTCTAAACATTTTCAACTTTCAACTTTCAACTTTCAACTAAAAAATTATCCCATCTCCGCTTCCACCGCTTTCACTTCCGGAATCATACGAGAGAGCATACCTTCAATACCGGATTTAAGCGTAACGGTTGACGACGGACAACCG
Source organism: Saprospiraceae bacterium (assembly GCA_043732145.1). Lineage (GTDB taxonomy): Bacteria > Bacteroidota > Bacteroidia > Chitinophagales > Saprospiraceae > JAAFJT01. Next base: position 2,392 of record JAYTIA010000301.1, on the reverse strand, counting down.
CTGCACGAACCTTGCAATAAAACATAAACAGTGCCTTTATCAAATTTTTTAAATTCGATATTGCCGCCGTCCATTTCCACCGCCGGTTTTACGTAAGTGTCAATCAAATCTTTAATACGTGCCACGAGTTCCGGATCGTTATCAGAGTGATGTTCTGCTGAAACTGTTTGTTCGCGTTCCATCGCTTCCGCGAAACCGTCTTTCAAAATTACGCCGTCATTTTCGATAAAATTTTTGATATGGTTTTTGATGTCTAGCATGATTTCCGCCCAATCATAATTAAATTCTTTCGAAATGGTCACAAAATTATTACAAATATAAACACCCTTCACAAAAGGCATTTTGAATAATTCGACCGCCAACGGCGACCAATCGGTTGCCAAATGCGCTTCTTTGAAATCGGCAGTACCGCGATACAACATACGGTTGGTAACGAATTTCAATGACTCCGGATTCGGTGTTTGCTCGGTGTATAATAATACCGGCGTTTTTGCTACTGCTTCCATATTTTAGATTTTGGATTTTAGATTTACGAATTTTTTTTTGCACTTTTGTTTTCAAAAAAAATTGTAACCACTCGGGCTTTTTTCGACCTTTCTCTAGTAAAGTATAAAACTCATAGAATCATTACCGATAAGTAATTTTAAATACAGTCCAAAAAACTTGTAAATATACCGTGACAAATTAAAAATAAAAAATAAATTTTTAATCAATGAGGCACATCTGTTTTAACAGTTCAATATGAAATAAGTTCACTTAAGTACCCGACTATGGTGGATCGGCACATTTGTGTAAAACCTAAAATCTAAAATCATACACTTCAATAAGAATTTACTACACCTCGCCGCAACAAATTTTACAACGCTGTTGCAACACCTCATCTTTGTATCATCAAGTGGAAACAAAGAAAGTTAGTGTACATTTTAAAATCTAAAATTCAAAATCAAAAAACGCGATTAGCCGAAAAGCGTACGAGTAGGCATTAAACAATTTCTTTTTAGTAATCATGAAAACAAAGTCTTTTTTATTCTTAGCGATCTTATGCACGTGCGTCGGCACAATGGTGCAATGTAAAAAAAACACAGATGACATTCCCGAAACAACAAGTAACAACAGCGAACTCGCTAAGTACAATCTAACAGAACAAGATTTAAAAGAGCATCAGTTTACGATACCGGGGGCATCAAGTATTAAGTCAAACGATGAAGCTAATTCTAAAATTGAAAATGAAACTATTGCGGCGTCGATAAAATCAATTTCCGATAATTCGGCAGGGCAACTTACAACCAGAGCAAATCCCGCTTTCGATGTCAACTTATTTTTACCGCTTGTGAGTAGTGCATTGAAAAACAAAGTAATCGGCTATTCACTTCATGTAACTCAAGGCAACAGTGTGATTGGCGACTTTCAATATCATTGGGCAAAAACGCCGAATGACGGCAACCAAATTTGGAGTGCCGATACGCGAATGCACATCGCCAGCACGAGCAAATTGATGACGGCAATGGGTTTAGTAAAACTATTGGACAAAAAAAATATTTCTTTAGATGCGCCTATTGCGCCGTATTTACCAACTTACTGGATACGAGGATTTAATTTTAATCAGCGCGTTACATTTCGCAAATTACTTCAACATACTTCCGGATTTTCGGGGACGGATTCTAAGTGTGATTATCAATTTATGAAAGAGCAAGTCGCAAAAAATATTTTTATCAATGCGAATATTCCACTGCCTTTTGAATATGCCAATGTCAATTACAGCATCATGCGCGTTTTAATTACTGTCATTGACGGAAAATTAACTGCCGGTACGACTTTTAATTTACCTGCAAATTTTATTTTAGATGCAGCTTGGGATGTAGTATCCGTCAATTATTTTCAAGATTATATGAACAAAGAAGTTTTCTCGAAAGCCGGATTACCGACAATTGGTTTCGATCCAAGTGTTGGCGGACCGACTGCAAAAGCATATCAAGACTACAACTCCTCATCAGGTAGAGACGGTAATTGGGGTTCTGTTTCAGGTGCTGCCGGTTTTTATATGTCCACCAATCAAGTATTAAAAACTATAAATGCTTTCAGAAATAATTTAATAGTACCGTCAACACTGGCGAATACGACACCTGCTAATCCGAATCGCGCACAATATATGTTGAACAATGCTTTGGGTGTTAACGGCGCATTCGCTTCACCCGTAGGCGGTATATTTTTACGAAAAGGGCAATGGGATTATAACAGCGGAGAAGAACAAACGGTTGAGTATATGTTGCCGAACAATGTCAATGTTACTGTCTTTGTAAATTCGAGAGTAAAAGATTTTATTGCCGACGACGGCAATGGAAAACATATTCACGCCCTTATTTCTGCTGCTGTTTTGCAGAGTATTCATTAA
>JAYTIA010000300.1:0-1811 GCA_043732145.1 Saprospiraceae bacterium | reverse complement strand
AATTGAATAAAAAATGCGGATTGAGTTGTTGTTTCAATCCTTCGAACATCATTAATGCTTTTTCTTTTTCTAAAGATTGTGTTTTCGATTGCAAATCATACACTTCTTGCTGGTTATTGAGTCGGTAGCGATAAAACAAAAATAAAATACCGGAAAATGTTGCGGCTATGAAAAAATAAAAAAAAGAAGTTTTGTAAAAAGGTGTAGCGATAAACAGCGGGACACGTATTTCAGTGGCTTCAACTTCATGAGCGTCGGTAAAAGTTCGCACTTTGAAAATATAGTTGCCACCGGGTATATTAGTGTAATTCACAAACCGACGATCGGCATTACGAATCCAGTCCTTATCAAAACCTTCCAATATATAGTCGTAGTGTTGATTGTCCGAGCGATTAAAATCAATTGCAGCGAACTCAAATGAAAAAATATTTTGCGCCGGTGTTAATTTTATTTTTCCTTCTTTCAACATTTCATCAAAATAAAAATCCTTATCATTTACCGTCATACGGGTGATGACCAAAGAAATTTTTTTCTCTTTTGATTTCAAACGATTATAATCTAAATTGTAATAGCCATTTACGGTAGTCAATCGCAAAGCAGTATCCGTACCTTTTACAATGCCCAAGTTATCTTTTTCTACAATGCCGTCTTGTGTACCATAACTGCTGACGCGATCATCCGGATAATGTACCATTGATACGCCCGTTCCGGTATTACACCAAATATTGCCGGCACTGTCTTCAATGAGATCGGAAATAAAATTGGAGCCTAAACCGTCTTTCGCTCGAAACGATTTTAAAAGCCTTGGAGCGGATGCTTGGCAATCAAAACAATAAAGTCCGTTGTAAGTACCCACCCAAATATTTCCTCTTTTATCCGCAATTAAGGAATTTGTTTGAGTAACGGGTAAATTCAATCCGATACCTTCACCGCTATTAATTTGCAGGATTTTTTTTGTCATCGGATCAACATAACCCAAGAAACCGAACGGACTGCACAACCAAACACGTCCGCGCACATCAGTAGCAACATCCGTTAAATAAGTTGCATTGATGTAATGCGTAGAATCGGTTTTATTATTGGAATAGTGCGTATATTTTTTTTCTGCGACACTATATACAAACACGCCGTTGCGTTTAGTCGTAAACCACATATCACCAGCTTTATCTTCTGCAACACGGGTAAAACTATTCGATGGCTTGTCGGATAAATAAGTGGGCGGTTGTATTATTTTAACTAATTTATTGCGAGCAGTATCATATTGATAAATAAAATCTCTTGTGACAATCCAGAACGTATAGCGACTGTCTTTAAAAATATGACGCACATGCATTTCTTGCTCTTGTTCATTCGGTGAAATTTCGACGGGTAGCACAGTTTCTTTCCGGTTTTGTTTATCTAGTACGTGCAAACCATCGGCATACACTGTTGCGATTAATTGAAAGTAGTCATCTTCCCAAATATCGTTAATGCCAAAATTAGTATTGTGTGTTTTTGCAGGAACGGGAGTGTACAAAAATTTATAATTGGGTAACTGTATTTTTAATAATCCTATTTGTTTTAAGCCCCACAAATTACCGTCTTTATCGCTTATTATATTATTAACTTCGTTACCCGAATTTAGATTATCTTGATTAAAAAATTGAAATTGCTTTGTGGTTTTATTAAACACGCCCAAACCTTTAATAGGAGAAGGTATCCAAAATTCATTATTATTTTTTTCGGCAATAGAATTAATAACATTTTTCAAGATGTGTGTTATCGTATCGGCATCCGGTAAATACTTCGCCCATTTATTTGTTTTTTTATTA
>JAYTIA010000299.1:0-1812 GCA_043732145.1 Saprospiraceae bacterium | reverse complement strand
CATTTTTAATTTCAAACTGATAAATATCATCGCCGCCACTGCCGCCGGGTCTGTTCGAAGAGAAAAATCCTTTTTTATCATTTCCGGGCATAAACATAATACCGAACTCATCGGAAGGTGTATTGAACGCATCACCCATAGAAAAAGTGCGTGCGGTTCGGTCATCAATATCAATATGATAGACATCTAAACCGCCTTTACCGTCCGCTCTGCCGTTCGACGAAAAATATAGAACGCCTTTTTCATTGATGAACGGAAAAATTTCATTTTTTTCTGTGTTCACACGCGGTCCCAGATTAATTGGTTGCGTCCATGTACCATCCGCTAATTTTCTAATGACGTAAATATCCATGCCGCCGAATCCGCCGGGCATATTAGAGGCGAAATACAATTTTTTCCCATCGGCAGACATTGTCGGATGGCAGTAACTATATTTGCCACTTTCAAAAGCAAAAGTATTATTGCCTTTCCAACCCGTAGAATCTTTTTGTTTAATGTAGATTTTTAAGGTTAAAAGTTTTTTAGGCGCGGGCTTAGCATCCGCTCTATCCATGACACGCGTTAAATACAAGACATCACCTGCATTTGAAAAACAAGACGGACCTTCTTGAAACTTAGAATTGACATTCGGCATAGAATGTGGTTTTAACAAATTGCCGAGCGAATCAAAGGAAGCATATTTTAAATTAAAATCGTCTATATCATCTTCTTTGCCTTTACTTCTTTTTTTACTGTTTGAGCAAAACATTAACCCGTTTTCGTAAAATACAGGTGAGAAATCATCTTTATCACCGTTAAGTAAAGCGACGTTTTTAATTTCAATAATCACAGGAGCATTTGTTTCTTTTTTTACATATTTTTTTTCCGGCGTATTTTGTGAAATAGCTTCGATCGTTTCGGTCAAAGATTTTAAGTTGTCGTTGTTGGAAGCTAAAGATGACAAACTTCCGTTTTGAGCATATACAAGACAACCGTATAATAAAGCGCAGAGAATTAAATAGTAGGTTCTCATAGAAAAGTTTAGATGGTTTAAGTGTGCCGAGAGTATAAGAGTAAATAATATAGTTTTACAATTGTCAACTGCCAACTATAAAGCACATTATTCAAAAGGAAATAATTGTGCCAAAAGTTTTCATTAGAAGATGTGCGCGTATTAAAAAATTAAAAAGTACTTTTGCGATTCATTTTTACGGTATAAAAATCGTATAACTACTCCAATTCTTACGGGAAATGACTTCGGAAGAGTCGGCGGAAAAGAACCTGAATAATTACAAAATCGTTTTTAAAAATCCTTTACAAAATAAAAAAACTTAATCATGCCTTTAGAAATTGGTAAAAAAGCACCCGAATTTTCACTTTTCAGTGACGCGCGCAAAGAAGTTTCGTTAAAAGATTTTCGGGGACACAATGTCGTTCTAAATTTTTTTCCTGCCGCTTTCACGGGCGTTTGTACGGCGCAATTGTGCGATGCACGGGATAACATGGGTGCCTACGAAAAACTTGATGCTCAAATATTGGGTATTTCAATTGACACGCCGTTCGCGCTCAGTAAATACAAATCAGAAAATAATTATAATTTCCCTTTATTATCGGATTTCAACAAAACCGTGACAAAAAAATATGGTCTTTTATTAAAAGATTTTCTATTAGGTATGCACGGAGTATCTAAACGTGCTGTCATCGTGATTGATAAAAACGGTATTGTTCGCTATTTTCAAATTCCGGAAAAACAGGGTGATATGCCGGATTTAAAAAAAATGCGCGAAGTTTTGGAGACGATGTAAGGAACGTAAAATAAATGTGATTCTTTTT
>JAYTIA010000298.1:0-4966 GCA_043732145.1 Saprospiraceae bacterium | reverse complement strand
TATCATAGACAGAACTATCGCCATGCGGGTGATATTTACCCAAAACTTCACCAACAATACGCGCCGATTTTTTATGCGCTTTATTGTAAGCAATACCGAGTTCCGACATCCCGTACAAAACGCGGCGATGTACCGGTTTCAATCCATCACGCACATCCGGCAAAGCACGCGACACGATTACGGACATTGAATAATCAATGTACGCCGCCTTCATGTGGTCTTCAATATTTACTTTAACTATACGGTCATTAGACATAAATGAATTTTTTAGTTTTTTAGCGTCGCAAAATTACGAAAAAATAAACGAAAAAACGGATAAAAACCATTGTTTTGAAAAAGAAAATTGAGAAAATAAAATGATAAAAACGTCGTCAAAATTCAGAAACTTAACGACGAAATGACACGAGGAAAAAACCAAATTCAAATAAAAATGTTACACCTCCGAGAAAGTAATTCTCGCATCGTAACTTTGCACTGTGGATAATCTCACCCAACTTTTATTATTATACCGCGATGCGCCGAAGGTGCAAAAAATTGCTCAAATATTGAGCGATAGTGGAAAAACTTTGCCCGAAAATAATGCCTCACCTTTAGCGCGTTTGCAACTTAATGGTCTCGTCGGTTCTATTGAAGCGTTTGTTATCGCCGGTGCTTATCTCAATCAAGCGCAGCCGTATTTAATTATTGCATCTGATAGAGACGAAGCGGCGTATATGCAAAATGATTTAGCCGCGCTGAAAGTCACTGCCAACGTACATTTTCTCACCGATTCGTTCAAACGTCCGACTTATTTTGAAGAATTAAACGCGCACCACGTTTTGCAACGCACGGAAATTGTGAATCGTTTGTCGCAATCGCGCGATACGAACGATATTATCGTCACGTATCCGGAGGCTTTGTTTGAAAAAATTGTTGCACCAAAATTTTTAGATGCGAAACGCATTGATATAAAAGTCGGCGAACAAATTGATGTGGATTTTATTGTCGAGATGTTGGTCGAATACGGTTTCAATCGCGTGGAGTTTGTGTATGAACCCGGACAATTTTCTATTCGCGGCGGCATCGTTGATGTGTTCAGTTACGGCAACGAATTGCCGTATCGCATTGAATTGTTTGATATTGAAGTGGAAACCATTCGCACATTCAGTCCGACGACACAACTTTCGGAACAGTTTGTCAAGTTTGTGAGTATTGTACCTAATATGAATACACGCTTCGAACGTTCACAAAAAATTTCGCTTTTGCAAATTCTTTCCGAAAACACAGTCGTTTGGGTGCGCGATTTGCAATTACTGATTGATAAACTCCAAATTTGTTTTGAACGCGCCGAAGATTTCGCTCAAAAAATATCTATTGATCACGATGCCGATGTACGCGAAATTTTCAGAGACCGTGCTTTTATTCGCCCGTATGAAGTGATTGAAGACATAAAAAATCTTTCAATTATTGTATTAAAAGGTGGAATAAAAAGTTTTGAGCCGTTAGGAGAAGATGGACAACGGACAACAGATGACAGACGACGGACGACGGACAACGGAAATCCCGTATCTGTCGTCCGTCGTCCGTCGTCCGTCGTCTTTCATAGTAAACCGCAACCGAGTTTCAATAAAAATTTCAATTTACTGATTCAAAATTTGTATGAGAATGATACGAACAAGTTGAAAAATTATTTATTCACGGACAATGAAAAACAAATTCAACGTTTGTTCGCCATTTTCCGAGATTTAAAAGCGACATCGAAAGTTGAACCGGTAATGAAGGCGATACGAGAAGGTTTTATTGATTTAGATTTGAAAATCGCGTGCTATACCGACCACCAAATTTTCGAACGGTTTCATCGGTTTCGTTTGCGTCAAGGTTTTTCGAAAGATCAAGCACTGAGTTTACAAATTTTGAGACAATTACAACCCGGCGATTTTGTTACGCATATTGATCACGGTGTCGGAAAATTTTCGGGATTGGAAAAAATTACGATTAATGGACAAATTCAAGAAGCGGTGCGATTAATTTATCAGAACAACGATTTGCTGTACGTTTCAATCAACTCATTGCACAAAATTGCGCGGTTTGTCGGAAAAGATGGAACACCGCCGAAACTGAATAAAATCGGCAGTGATGCTTGGAACAATTTAAAACGCGCCACCAAGAAAAAAGTAAAGGATATTGCAGCCGAACTCATTAAACTTTACGCGTTGCGAAAAGCGAGTGTCGGTTTTGCTTTTCCCGAAGATAATTATTTGCAGACCGAACTCGAAGCGTCGTTTATGTATGAAGATACGCCCGACCAATCGAAAGCGACAATTGATGTTAAAGCGGATATGGAAAAAATGTATCCGATGGACAGATTGATTTGCGGTGATGTCGGTTTCGGTAAAACGGAAATTGCAATTCGCGCCGCATACAAAGCCGTTGCTGCCGGAAAACAAGTGGCGATTCTCGTGCCGACAACAATTCTCGCACTGCAACACTACAAAACTTTTGACGACCGACTTCGAGAATTTGGTGCTACCGTTGATTTTTTAAACCGTTTCAGAACAGTAAAAGAAAAAAAAGAAGTTATCGAGCAAACTAAAGCCGGCAAAGTAGATATTCTCATCGGCACTCACGCACTTGTCGGTAAAGAAGTAAAATTTAAAGATTTGGGTTTGTTAATTATTGACGAAGAGCAAAAATTTGGTGTGGGTGCAAAAGAAAAATTACGCCATTTAAAAACCAATGTGGACACTCTTACGCTCACGGCAACGCCGATTCCGCGCACCTTGCAATTTTCTTTAATGGCGGCACGCGATTTATCAATTATCCGAACACCACCGCCGAATCGGCAGCCGATACACACAGAAGTGCGCACGTTCAGTGAAGATACAATTAAAGATGCTATTTATTTTGAAGTCAATCGCGGCGGACAAGTTTTTTTTGTGCACAATCGCGTCGCATCATTACCGGATATGGTCGCACTATTGCACAAACTTTGTCCGGATGTAAACATTCAGATGGCGCACGGACAAATGCCACCGGAAAAATTAGAAGAAACACTCGTTGATTTTATTGATAAACGTTTTGAAGTTTTGGTATGTACGAACATCATTGAAACCGGTTTGGACATTTCCAATGCGAACACGATGATAATTAATCAAGCACATCAATTCGGTTTAAGCGACTTACATCAGTTGCGCGGTCGTGTCGGACGCTCGAATCAAAAAGCGTATTGTTATTTATTTTGTCCGCCGGTGAGTGTTTTAACGACAGAAGCGCGTTTGCGTTTGCGCACGATTGAAGAATTTTCTGATCTTGGCGACGGATTTAATATTGCGATGCGCGATATGGATATTCGCGGTGCGGGCAATTTATTAGGTGGCGAACAATCCGGATTTATCAATGATGTTGGTTACGAAACTTATCAGAAAATTTTAGATGAAGCTGTATTTGAACTCAAGCAATCGGATTTTGCCGATTTGTTTAAAGAAGAAATTGAAGCCAACAAAAATAAATTTGTTTTAGATTGCACGATTGATACAGACATTGAAATGCACATTCCCGACGAATACGTCACGAACACACAAGAGCGTTTGAATCTGTACACCCAACTCGACGAAATACAAAACGAAGAAAGTATTCAAGTATTCGCCAAAATGTTGCGCGACAGATTCGGAAAAATTCCGCCGCAAGTCGAAGAATTATTTGATGGTTTGCGTTTACGTTGGGCTGCGAAAGCCGTGAGTTTTGAGCGCATGATTCTGAAAGGAAATAAATTACAAGGATATTTTATTGGCAATCCGCAATCTCCTTTTTATGAAACACCGATGTTTAAAAAAATATTAGGCTATGTTTTGAAAGAAGGTAAAACCAAACAAATGACGTTTAAACAAACGCCGAAACATTTTATTTTTATTAGAGAGAATGTTCGAACTTTGAATGGTGCGCGGAAGATTGTAGAGTTTTTAAATGAGTTAAAGTAATGTGTTTTAGTAATGGATAAAAAAAATCCCAAATTTTTCAAAACGAAAAATTCGGGATGTCTTATTTTAATTTTTGCTTTATAATAAAAATTAATACCCAATTAATCCTCACCCAAAATAGAAATTACTTTCCAACCCCATTCAGCTTTAGCTTTATTGTAAGATTGAAGAGCCAAACCTCTGACACGTTGACCATCGTATAGGCGATATTTTTTTACAATATCAGGACCAACATAAATATTACTTGGTTTGAAAAAACCGAAATCACGTCCGTAAGGTATCTGAATTGTTTCGTCTAATATTTGGCAAATATCTTTCGGTATTTTTTCTTTTTCGTAACGCGCACCGACTACTTTCCAACCTTTCAAATCATTTTTAATTTCTTCGCGCAGTTTCAGTGCCAAAATATCGCCGACTTTTACGCGTGACAATAAACCTTTTACGCCGTGTTTACCGCCGATTTTTCTATCAACAGCAAAGAAAAATAAACCGCGTTCCGTATCAACGTGTGTAACGATGGCAATTTGTTCCGGTATATCTGCCCATAAAAGCGCATCGGCACGACCTGCAAAACGCGTGTAAAGCATTTTATTAGTACCAGTCGAGCGAATTAATTCGCTTTTGTACCAATCTTCTTCCGCCAATTCAAAATATTCGTCGCGTTTATTTTTAGTTTTTTTGACTTTATCTTTTTTATCGCGCGATTTTTCAATCGTTTCAATTTCTGCTTTTGCTTCCGGATACATACGAATTTTAGCCAAAAGACGCGCAAAAGATTCGCGTACATGAATTGCTAATTCGCCTTGTGTCGGCAACAAGAATGCTTTGCAATAACTTGCTAAAGATTCTTGGTCTTTGCCTTCGATTGCGTAACACTCTGCCAATGAAGCCCATGCCCAAAACTGGTTGTTTTCTCTTTTCAACAAGTGAATGAGTTCCATTTGTACACGCTGTGTTTTACCTAATTTCGCCATCAAAAGCGAACGCACATAAGGCAACCATGTATTGCG
>JAYTIA010000297.1:0-4971 GCA_043732145.1 Saprospiraceae bacterium | reverse complement strand
TACAAAAAGACGACGGCGGCGATATGGCGCAATACGAAAATATGCTCATTTTAGATAGAAATGCGAAATGGATTCCGTTAATGGCAAATCAAATGAAGTCGAAGCCCACTTTATTTGCCGTGGGTGCCGGACATTTGGGTGGAGATAAAGGTGTGATAAATCTTTTACAAAAAGCAGGCTTTACGGTAAAGCCTATGAAGTGATTGAAAATTGACAATTGAAAGTTGAAATTTTTTTTAATTTTGCGCTTTCATTTATTAGTTTGAGAAAAATTAGTTCTGAACGCTGCTTTGTAGTAAACTTTGTGGCAATCACAATTTTTAAAAAACTACCGATTTTCAACTTTCAATTTCAATTTTACAATGCGTACCAACCATTTCTTCTTCTTCACAACGTTCTTATTGATATTAATTTCATGGAGCGCAGTTTGCCAATCTTCTAAATCGGCAACCAGTAATAATTCTATTCCGCAAATCAGTTCTAATTCAAAAACAACGCCCGGTACTGAAACTGTTATCGTAAAACAACCCGAAACTTTTCCGCAATCTTGGTTCGGCGAATATGAAGGCACATTAAATATCTACCGTTCTAGCGGACTTTCTCAAAGTATTGCTATGAAAATGGTGATGGGTAAAACCGATACACCCGGCGTTTGTAAATGGCATATCATTTATGGTGATGATGCCGTGAAAGGTTTGCGCCCCTATTTGTTGCGCACGATTGATGCCAAAAAAGGTATTTATCAATGCGACGAACTTAATACGATAAAAATGGAATCGTACTTTGTCGGCAATAAACTTTTTTGTCACTACACTGTTGAAGGTAATGATTTGACGACCATTGAAGAAAAACAAGGCGATACGCTCACATTTGAAATTATTTTCGGAAAAGACAAAGCTGTGAGCGAAACAGGCGGTGCAGATAAAAAAATCAACGACGAAACTATTCCACCCGTAAAAACTTTTCCTGTTGTTATTTATCAAAAAGCAGTTCTTAAGAAAATTCGTTGATTAGTTATTCTAAATCGTTACTTTTCAAAGGATTAAAAACCAAAAATCGTTTAATGCACGATATTCAACCTTTTCATAAATGGCGCGACCAATATGCCGGTGAGGAAGACGAACTTTCACCGTTTCACGGCAGCACGTACAACGAAGAAAAGGTAATTTACAATTACGTTATTCATCCTTATTGGGATGATTTTGGGTCGGATACTTTGTACATGAAAATTTTATTCGCCGATTATGAAACCGGTCATGCCATTATCGAATTTATTGGCGAATGGAACGATGCAGTACAAAACGATGTGATGTTGCTGAAACGCAATGCTGTAGAAAAATTAATAGATGAAGGTATCACTCGTTTTGTTTTAATTTGTGAAAACGTACTAAATTTTCACGCATCCGACGATTGTTATTACGAAGAATGGGCAGAAGAATGTAGAGATGGTTTTAACGGCGGGTGGATTGCTTTTTTAAATACTTTCGATCACGTTGCGGAAGAAATGGCGAATGCGGGTATTGATAATTATTGTTACTTCGGACCAAATTTTAATGACTTTACTTGGCGTATTTATCCGCCGAAATATATTTTTGAATGGGTGGAAGCGCGTATAAAAGATAGTTCGAGAAAATTGAAATGAATTAGTTGGTTAGTTGATTGGTTAATTAGTTAGTTGGTTAGTTAAACTTTAAACAAACTAACTAACCAACAAACTAACAGGCAACTCCAAAAATACACATGTTTCGCCCCAATGATGTGGGTGAATAGCTTCATTGCTCGGTAAAATTCTTGTGCCGAGTTCTTTGAAACCAAATTTTAGGTAATAATTTTTCAATCTGTCATTTCTGTTCCAAGTATCCATGCGCACGAATTGCCTGTTGTGTTTTTTGGCGTAGTCAATTGCAAAATCAGTTACAACGCGCATCAAATTTCTGCCTTTAAAATCCGGATGCGTAGCGATACGATGAATATAAATGCTGCAATTATTTTCTAATTTATCCCATACCGCCAAATCTTCAAAAATAATAAAAAGAATCACCGCAATTTTTCCTTCAATTTCTATTTTAAAGTATTCACCGGCATGAATAAGAGGTTCAAGATTTTCCTTTGTAAAAATCGGATATGTCGCCTGCCCTGTTTTTATTTGGTAAGCGCGCGCTTGTGTATAAATATCAAGCATTGCCGGTATATCGCTCAAATTGGCGGTTTGGATTACCATATAATTATTCGGTTGGTGATCGATTAATCGGTGTTGATTAATTTGTTATTGGTTTCTCAATTACCAATTAACCAAAACTGATTAACCGACTTATTTCGACAACGGAACAGAATTGTAATTACCGTTTAAAATGTAAGCTACAAGAATAACGAAAAGAATGAAACCAATAAGAATGTAAGCAAAGCACCAACCTTTACCGTTTAGTGAATTTTCGCCCTGTGTGTTAGACATATATTTCAGATTTTAGAGTATTTTGCAATACTTTTTTTTGTGTTCATAAAAAAAACTTCAAAAGACGTGCGAAATTATAACATTATCCGTTTTTAGCCAAATGAAAACCGGAGTATTGATGTAATTTGTGGTCAAATTAATATTTACAAGAGTGTGATTCATTCAAAATAAAAAAAATGCGCAGGAATTTAAAATTTGATGAAAAAGATTTAAAAAAAAAAATTTACTTTTTAATACTTCTTATTTTTTTTCCGGAAGCCGATATCCGCGCGCAAGCCGCTTTTTCTCAAAATACATTTTTTTTAGGTGGTTCTTTTCAAACTTTACACCACGCATATAATTACAATACAAACCGTGTTTCTAATATCCAAGTATCGCCCACTTTCGGCTATTTTCTTTTTAAAAACTTTGCTGTCGGTATAGGCGTTTCGGCAAAATATGAACGTTATTACGATGCCGCCTCCTTGTATCCTCAATTCGATGATTTAACTTCTTTTGAATACAGTTTGAGTCCATTTGTACGCTATTATTTTCCGACAAAGGCAAATTTTGGTTTTTTAGCACAATTACAAGGCACATATCATCATTTATCGCCGAAAAATTATTTTACGCCGGCACCTACCGATCGATCTATTAGTGCAAGTGCAGGTATTTATTATCTTTTAAATAATTCGGTAAGTTTGGAAGTCTTATTTACAGATAAAATTTCTGACAGGTCTTATGGCGATTTAGTTTTTAATGATACTAAACGCACCAACACCGTAAATTTATCTATCGGTGTGCAATGCTATATAGGCAATCAGAATAATAGAGAAAGTGAGACAATAGAACCGGCAATATCACGCGGCGCACAAACATTGGGCGGTACGTTTAATTGGACAAATTCTGATAGTAATCCGACAAATAATTTTTCGGCGCGACCGAGTTATGGTTATTTTATTTTTAAAAATTTAGCTATTGAAGCCCGTGCGTTTTACGAAACTACCTGTTATCAAACATCGAGTTCAAACTATCAAGACAAAGAATATGGCGCGGGTTTATCGATAAGTTATTATCAAAAAATTTTTCGCCGATTATATATTGTACCGTCTATGGGTATGGAAAGAAGTCATTATGAAATGACAGCGAATCCTACTTTTGCAATTTCTACGCGCCATGCTTTTGAAGGTTCTATAAACTTAAATTATTTTATATCAAACAGTTTTGCACTGGAAGCAGGTGTCGGACAAAAAATAGATATTTTTGATCAGCCGATTATTTCACCGGATAAATTGGCGCGTTATAATGATATACGCGGATTTATTGGGTTTAAATATTTTATCAAAAAGTAAATCTAAAAATAATCCCGCTGTTGTTTGGCCGGTTGGTGCAACAACAGTTTCAATCTCAAAATGAGTTCGGCAGGTTTGAACGGAAAAATTAAAAAATCATCTGCACCGGCTTCAATGCCTTCTTCTATAATATTCAAATCAGTATCGGCTTCAGCAAATAAAATGATAGGCAACTTGACATTTAAATCTTGACGAATCAAAGAAATAAACGTGGAAATTTGATAAGCAACAAAATCGGTATTCAGAATGAGTGCATCAATGCGCGTGTTGTGTATCAAGTGCAATGCGTCGTTGATATTATCGGTGCGGTGCAAAAAATACCCGTACCGACGTATTCGAAATTCCAATACGTTAGCAACAACAGGATTTAAACCACACACTAATAAACGCATATTTTAAATTTTAGATTTACAATTTTAGATTTACAATTTTAGAATCGTCAATAATTAATACTAATTAATCAATCAAACAATTTTTCGCATCATCATCAAGCCGTCCCGTATCGGCAGCAAGATACACTCAAGTCGCTTATCGGCGAGGATTTTTTTATTGAAAGCATCAATAATATGTGTATCGGTATCTTTTTTTTCTTGCACGACTTTCCCGCTCCACAAAATATTATCGGCAATGATGATGCCTCCTTTTGTTACTTTATCAATTATTAAATCAAAATATACCCGATAATCGCGCTTGCCGGCATCAATAAAAACTAAATCAAACAGTTCATCTAAGGTCGGAATAATTTCTAAAGCATTGCCGATAATTAATTGCAATTGCCCGGATTGAAGTGATTGCGTAAAATATTTTTCAATCATTGGTTGCATTTCGTCATTCGCTTCAATCGTATATAAAATCCCATCCGGCGTTAAACCTTCTGCCAAACACAAAGCTGCATAACCGGTGAACGTACCTATTTCTAAAACACGATTCGGTTTTTGGCATTTACTCAAAAAACTTAAAAACCTGCCTTGTAAATGTCCGGACAACATACGCGGCTGCAAGGTTTTTAAATGCGTTTCGCGATCGAGTGCTTTCAGCAAATCGTTTTCGGGCGAGGTATGAGCGGCGGCGTAATCTTCAATGTCTTTCGGTAAAAAATTCATTGTATAAATAACGTTGTAAATGTAGTAAATTTGCGGTGAAAATAAAAAACAATGGCTACTACACGATATAATGGTGCAAAAATAG
>JAYTIA010000296.1:0-12748 GCA_043732145.1 Saprospiraceae bacterium | reverse complement strand
ACTCGACTGTTTTGCGCAATATCGGTGTGCCGATGGCACATACACTCATCGCTTTAAAATCTGTTTTAAAAGGCGTTGATAAATTACTTATCAACGATGAAAAAATTTATTATGATTTAGAAGCGAATTGGGCAGTAACAACCGAAGCACTTCAAACTATTTTACGCCGCGAAAATTATCCGAATCCTTACGATGCGTTGAAACAACTCACTCGGGGAAAAGAGCGCATCACGAAACAAAATCTCTACGATTTTATTGATGGTTTAGGCGTTAGTGAAGATGTGAAAGATGAATTGCGTCGCGTATCACCACATAATTACAGAGGTATGTAGTGGTCGAAAAACCTAAATTTGCCGGGTTCGCATAAATTTTCAAAAGTTAGTTATAGATCAATCCGGATAATAGATCCGGCTTAAAACGCAGATAAATTTATCCGACACTTTAATTTTTTTTAAATCGGTAGATTAAAAATCAAACGTTTCTACCGTTAAATCATCTATCCAAATTTGTTTATTGCCGCCATTATTATCGAAACGTACAAATACACTATCAAAATCTGTTGTCGGAATTTTAGCATCTATCCATAATCTGCGCGTTTCGGCATCATTCATCATACGTTGCAACCGTATTTCGTTTACACGCACGAGTTGATTATTTTTTTTAAAATAAATAACTAGTTTCGACATTTTCCATTTATCCCATTCTTTTTGTCCGATGTAAAACGTTGCATTAGCACGCAACCATTGTCTGTTTTTATCCGGTAGCGGCAAAAGATAATCCGTTACTTGATGCTCTTTGTCGAGATACAATGATTTTTTTCCGGCAATAACGGCATCGGTACTTAAATTTGAAACTGTATCCGTTTCAAAATTATTGGTATAAATTACTTGAACATTTTTTCTTACTCCTTTTACATCATATTTATTATCCAAAAGTTTATCATCATCGCGGTCATGAGACGTTTTTCCGAGTACGCGCCAAAAATAAGCGCGCGTCATATTTTCACCATCAAAATTGCCGCCGACATGTGCGTTATACGTCCAAAAAATATTCATATAAGCACATGCGAGAAAAAATAAAATAAAAATGGAACGAGTAGCTATCAACTTTAAGCTATCAACTTTAAGCTTCCCGCCGTTATTATTTTTTTGTAGCTGACGACTGACGTTTAAAGGCTGACGCCTAAACACCCACTGAACAAAAGCCGTAAAAGGAATCGCAAGAATTGAATAGACCTGTATCATTTGTCGCTGCCCGATACTTGCTGCATACCACCAAATTTTGTAAGCAAATGATACATAAATAAACGCTATCAAGAAAATAGCAATCGAAAAAAATAACCGCCGTTGATTTTTATACATCAGCCACAAACCCAAAATCGCAAAAATCATAATTGGGGTATAAACAAACCAACCTTTTTGCGCACTGAATAAACCGTCGAGAATATGCGGTCGTTTCCAGTAGAAAAATTTTTCGTTCTCTCCATAACTATTGTATAAAAATTTACCGGTTGCAATTTTCCAATAAATGAGTTGAAGTGAAATCCAAAATACAAAACTAAGGAGTGTTGCAGCAATACCGCGTCCATTTTTTTTCAAAAAAACCAACCGCATTTTTACATCTTTCAGTGATGCAATTCCCCAAAAAATGGGCAAAAGTACAATCGGTAATTCAGAAGGACGCGCTAAAACGGCTAATCCGATTATAGTGCCGATGCCGATACCGTTTAAAATATTGGGCATCGGAAATTGTGCAATAAACGTAGTGGTATTTTGTTTTTCGTCGAGAGATTTTGGAGTACCAAAATTTATAAAATTGCCATAAAACTTTATAATAAACCACAACAATAGGGCGTACAAAGTAAAAATATAACTGTGCGACATCGCGTTGGTGATAGAAGCATAATCTAAATAGTTCGTTGCTAAAATGTAAGCAACAATAGTAAATGCGACCGATTTATCATCAAAATTTAATTTTAGTAACACTTTTCGCAAATAAAACAATCCGAAAAAAGCTACTAACAAACTCCAAAATTGAATCGCAAATTGATAGGGCAATGAAAAACCATCTGCCGGAAATCCAAATGGTTTTGCTAATATATGTGCAACAAAAAATGCCGGCGCGTACATAATCGCCATACCGCCGGAATATTTCATCACTTGATTTCCTGTCGGCGGATATAACGATGAGCTGTAATAATCCGTCTGCGTGTTATATTTTTTTTGAATCGAATCTCTGAAATTTACTTTTAGCGGGTCTTTATAAACAAAAAAAGCCGGCAAATAAAAATAGTAACCGGCAACATCCCAGCCCAAAGTGGCTTCGGTACCGGTTTTATTCCATTTCGGATAAAAAATAAACGATGCGTAAAACAATACGCACATCGCAAATAATATCGCCCACTTAGAAAATTGTTGGTTCATTTTGTTTGGTGAATTGTTGAATCGTCAGTGGTTTCTGAATCAGAATTACCGTAATTACCGGAATTTTCAGAATGTTTACTTACGGATTTTTAAAATATTTTTGGTTTCTGATTCAGAAACCACTTACGGATAATGACCTTTCTGCTGCACCGATAAGTGCTGCATTTTCGCCGAGTTGTGCTTTTCTTAAAACGATATTCGGAAATTTTTTTCTCAATTCATGTTGCATCACCGAAAAATAATGCGTTAAAGCATTTGAAATATTTCCACCCGCGACGATTACATCCGGAACTTCTTTTTCAAGTTTAATAAGCAATGTTAGAACCGCTAAAAGATTTTTACGAAACTCATTGAAAATATCTTTGGCTATTTTGTCTTGAGATATATTTTCAGCTAAATCTTTTACACCTACAATCTTTTTTCCTGTCACTTCAAAATAACGATTTACAAACCAGCGCGTAGAAATATAATCTTCTACAACGCTATCGAGATATTTCAAACTCATACCTAAATCGGTATCAATTGTTTTCCCGTTTGTATAACTTGCCGTACCTAATCCCGTACCGAGAGTCACGCCGATTGCTTTATTGTAGCCGCGACCGGAACCACTCATTATTTCGCCGGCGAGAAATGCTTCTGCATCGTTACGAAAAAAAATTTGTGCTGTGGGTATATTTAATTTTTCTGATAGAATAGATTTTATGTTCATACCGTAAAGCGTTTCAAATTTGTGCATATTGCTTTGCATCAAACTGATCCCGTTTTCGTAATCGAAAGGACCGGGCATGGCGAAACCGATAGGTACAACATCTAACGCATTTAATGTCAAAACTTCCGCTATCGTACAACGCCAAGTTTCGATAATTTCATCCGCAGAACCGTGTGAATCAACTTTTTTACGAACAAGCGTAGGTCTAATAAGTAGCCGCTTGCTCAAATTAACCAAGCCGGCAGTAATGTGTGAGCCACCGACATCAACACCGATGGCATAATTTATTTCGTCGGGAAGTAGTTTCATGAAAAAAATAGTTTTGACGTAAAACTAATAAAAAATTTCATAAACACAAGAAGCGATAGTGAAATGATTATCGTTAAAGTTAAAGGTTAAAACGTACCGGAGTGAACAACGTGTGGGCGTTTTATTGAGACAAAGGTTTATGCATTTACATTTTTATAACAGCGCGTAGCGAATAAAGAAAGGAGAATTAGTTTTTCATACGTTTTTGTTTGGAGGAAAATTGTTAGTGATAGCTTCCTTATTTTATGATTTCTGAGAGTGTTCAAATAAGTGTATCAAATTTTTTTACGAACTAAGCAGAGGTATCAGAAAAAATTAGATTTTAATTACCGACAACGCGCTCAATTTAATTTTAAGAAAACCGGATTTAGGTGCTTCACAAACAGTACAAGTAAGATTGTCGGATAACGCATCGAAATCCGTTTCTTCATAAACGGTAAAGCATTCACCGCATTGATACAGCTCTTTTTCTTCGACTTTCATTTTATTATTTGCCGTTTTCATATCAATGCGCGTTTTAACGGTTTCGGCAGTGAGTTGCGCGTAGTATTGTTTACTTAAAATTATCAATTCGTTGGCAAGTTGATGACGCGGCACATTGAGTCGGTGTGTTTTTCGGCGACGTGTGTGCGGATTAAAATCTTCATCGTAAAAGATATCATAAACGCCAAGAAATCCCCAAAAATCAAATTTACCGAACTTAAAAAAACCGTGTCGGCGAATAATTACGGAACCGAAAACTTCCGATTTGCGGCGCGTTTTTATGGCAAAAATTAATCCAAAAGTGCGCACATCAAAACGATTAAATTGTTGCACCAAATAATTTTTTAAACGAAACCCACGTGGTGCATCGTCTTCCGTTTGCCAATTTAATTCAATTGAAGCGTGGCGGACATTGATACCGTATTTGCCCAATAATTTTTCCCAACGAAAGCGATCGGCATTGTCAACACCTTTTATTATCAGTGACCGCCAAGTGGTGATACATAAATTTCCTATTTTCGTAGATTCACACAACGCACACATTTCTAATAAAAATTTGACAGAAAATTGTTCGTTGCGCCGATAGATACCAATCCAAGGCGTAGTACCCAATAAATTAAATCCTTCGTAATAAGGCATCACAACACGCGGAATCGTTAATTCGGTATCAATAGAATGATAAACAATATCAGGCGATTTTAGATTTTGGAGTTTGGATTTTGGATTTAGTGTTGATTGTGAATCGTTGATTAACTCAACCTCCATTTTTTTTGCAAATACGGCTAAATCTTGTGTATAAATAAGTTGCGGAAAACGCTCAATCTTATTTGTTTTTGGCGTACGGATAAAACAAAACCAAAAATGCGGTGTCGACGATGAAATAAAATTGAGATGCCCTGTAAAAAAAGGCGCAAACGATTGTCCGGCATCACAAATATTTATTTTGAGTTGAGGTTGATATTCAAAAAGAGCGAGTACATCTTGATAAACGCCTTGGGATAACCAATTATCGCCGGTTTTTTGAAAAATATCGGCAGCTGCATAAGAACTTAAAATATTGGGCGCGGTTTCGGAATTATCTTCTATAACAACGCCGATTTCATTAATTTTTTTTCTGAAAAAAAACTCCAATTCGCGGTCGTAAATTTTTATCAAAAGTTGTTGTCGCGCACCGAAACTGACGGATTCTATACCGATACTATTTGCAATTTCTAATACAGATGCTAACCAAGCTGGTGCTACGATACCGCCTTTCAAATTTATAGCTAAGGTTTTATGATTGTTAAACATGATGACGATTTTGAATTTTGAATTTTGGATTTAAGTCTGCCATTCGTAATTCGTAATTAAGCAAAAGCATTTTTACTTCCGTGCGGCAACTGCCACAACCTTTACCGGCACCGGTGGTGTCGCACAATTTTTCAAATTGTGTACAACCATTTTCAATAACTTTTTCTAAATTTCCTGCACCGACACCATTGCACGAGCAGACTAATTTTCCGATAACCGGTTCTACTTTACCGCTGCTGCGCAAAAGTTGCAAACGTTTTTCGGAAAGTTCGATGCCATTTTCAATCAAATTTTTAAACTCAACAAACTCTCTTTTGTCGCCGATGAGAATGGCTCCGACCAATTTATCATTATGAATTAAACACTTTTTATAATAGCGTTTAGCTTTATCTACAAAAATAACTTCTTCAAAATTTACATCCTCTTCCGGTGTTTCAATCCTTCCGAGGGAACACAGTTGTAAGCCTTCCATTTTCAAAATATTCATCGAAAGAGAACCGTTGTATGGTTTCGCTGCATCGCCGGCAAGAAATCGCGCCGCAACTGCTGCTTGTTGTTCAGCTGCTGCCGTAATGCCCCACATTTGTCCGCGCCATTCCGCAATTTCACCGAGTGCGAAAATATTAGGGTCGTTGGTTTGCAAATAATCATTGACTATAACGCCGCGATTACAAGACAATCCCGCAGCACGCGCCAATTCACCGTTAGGAATTGTACCGACAGCATAAACGACGGCATCGCATTCAATTTTTCGCCCGCTACGCAAGCGTACTGCTTCTACTTTTTCACGCCCGAAAAAAGTTTGAACTTCGTCGTTCATAAAAATTTCAATGTCGCGTTCTTTAATTTCTTCCAACAAAAGTTGACTGCCCAGAATATCTAATTGCCTGTCCATCAAACGAGAAATACGTTGTACTACTGTTACAGTCATACCCATTTCGCGCAACGATGCTGCCATTTCTAAACCTAATAAACCGCCGCCGACAACGACAATTGATTTTGGATTTTGGATTTTGGGTTTTAAATTGTCGGATTCAAAAAAATTTGTAGAGACGCGATACCTCGCGTCTTCTTTGGAGGCGCGAGGTATCGCGTCTCTACCGGACAACGTCTCTAATAAATTATCCGCATCGTATTTGGTGCGCATGGTAAAGACACCACCAAGATGTGCCGGTACATCTTTCGGTAAAAAAGGACGACTGCCGGTGCCGAGAATTAATACGTCGTAGTTGTGTGTAATACCGTTCGTATCTACGAGTATTTTTTGTTGTGTGTTTAATTTTTCAATACCGACACCGCAATGAACAGTGAGTTTTTTTTCAAAAAAATCGCGCTCAGTGAGTTTTTGTAACTGCTCCCAAGTTTGTGTACCGCTTACATAATCCGGTAACATGACGCGATTGTAGAACGGGTGCATTTCACGACTGAAAATATGGATTTCGTCTTGTGCATTGAGTCTTCTGTAAGTTTCTATGAAACCAAATGCTGCTGCACCCGCTCCGACAATAACGAATTTGCGTGGTTTTGTTTGTACTATTTTTGTAACTTCGACAGGCGTAAATTTAAAATCCGGTTCTTTAGAACGCGGGTCAACGAGGTTGTTTGTTAAATTGTTGACGCGTGCAAAATCTTGTCCGTCAATTTTCCCCCAGTGCATCGGCATAAAAACAACGCCGACGCGAATATCTTCCGTGATAACTACCCGCGCTCGAACATTGCCACGCACGCTTTTAATTTCCACGATTTCATCTTGAGAAATATTTCTTTCTAAGGCATCTTTAGGATTTATTTCGAGAAAAATTTCAGAGATGTGTTGTTTGAGTTTATTTACTTTTCCCGTACGTGACATCGTGTGCCATTGATCGCGAATGCGACCGGTTGTCAAAACAAGCGGATAATGCGTAGAGATATTATTCATCGCTTCTCTACCGAAGTTTTCGTCGCTGCAAGCGTGAATTTGAGCTTTGCCGGTGAGCGTATAAAATTTTTTATTTTCAAATAGTCTTTGAGGTGTTGATTTTCCGGTGCTTAAAAATGTTTGCATAGCTTCCGGTGTTGACCACTGCACAGTGCCATATTTTTTAAGCACCTCATAATTTAAACCGGAAATATCAATATGAGTACCGCGTGTAAGTTCGGCGTGTTCAATAAAAATAGATTCGGGACTGAATGATAGTGGACTGACTGACGATTGACTTAGTGATAATTTTAAACTTTTTTCAGTAATTCTATCGTCAGTGAGTCTAAAATCACTAAGTCTATCGTCAGTGAATCCTGAAAAATATTTTTCGAATCCCATTTTTGCCGCGAATCGCGTCAAAATTTCAGCATCAGATAATGCTTCACCCGGCGGTTCGGATATTTTATGTAAATAACTGATGCGCCTTTCGGAATTAGTCATCGTACCTTCTTTTTCTGCCCAAGTTGCTGCCGGTAAAACCACGTCGGCGTATTCGAGCGTTTCCGGTTTATTAGAAATATCTTGAACGACAACGAAACGCGCATTTTTTAATGCTTTTTCTGCCATGCGTACATCCGGTAAACTTACAAGCGGATTAGTACAAATTATCCAAATTGCTTTCATGCGTCCGTCTGCCAATGCTTCAAACATTTCTGTTGCCGTTAAACCGGGTTTTGGAGAGATGGTGACGACGTGTGTTCTATCATTTTGTTGCCAAAATCTTTCAACTTCGCGTCTTTCTTCTTCATCTAAGAGATTGCGGTGCGCAGGTAACATATTAGATAGACCACCGACTTCACGTCCACCCATTGCATTCGGTTGACCAGTGAGAGAAAACGGACCCGCACCGGGTTTTCCGATTTGTCCTGTCAAAAGATGTAAATTGATGAGGCTTAAATTTTTAGAGACACCGACCACACTTTGATTCAAACCCATTGCCCACATAGACAAAAAGGCTTTTGATTTACCAATCATTTCAGCAGATGAACACAAATCGGCGGTTGAAATACCACATATTAGCGCAGATTCTTCCACCGATTTTTCAAAAGCAATCTGTTTTAGTTTTTCATAGCCTTCTGTATGTTGTGTCAAAAAATCATTATCAATCCAAACATTTTCAATTAGAATTCTTGCAATCGCATTGAAAAGCGTGATGTCTGTCCCGGGTTTTATTTGTAAATGTAAATCGGAACTCTTTGCTGTATCTGTGCGTCGCGGGTCAATCGTAATAATTTTTACATTCGGTCGGGCAACTTTATGTGCTTCAACACGCCGCCAAATTATCGGATGACACCATGCCGGATTTGCACCGGCAACTAAAATACAATCTGATAATTCAATATCATCGTAACAAACCGGTACACTGTCTTCACCAAGCGCAAGTTTATAACCAGCAACTGCCGAAGACATACACAAGCGTGAATTTGTATCAATATTATTCGAGCCGATAAAACCTTTTATCAATTTATTAACAACATAATACTCCTCCGTTAATAATTGTCCGGACACATAAAACCCGACAGAATCGGGACCGAAACGTTCGATAAAAGTTTTAAAAACAGCCGCAGTCCGTTCAAGTGCGATTTCCCAACTGACTCTTTGGCGCGGCATGGATTTGTTCCAACGCATTTCCGGATGCGTCAAACGATCGGTTTTATCCCAAGCCGTGTAATGTAAGTTCATGCCTTTAGAACACAAAAGCCCGCGATTGGAAGGATGTTCCGGGTCGCCGGCAACGTGAATTTTACCGTCAGCAGATTCCGTTATCAACATTCCGCAACCAACGCCGCAGTAACAACAAGTCGTTTTGAATGTTTTTTTATTTGTCATATTGTTATGTACTCCGGCATAATGAAATTAAATAACCTAAAATTTTCGGATTTTGAATTGCCATCGGCTTCAGTCAACGGGACAGATTTATTTATTAAAACTCATTATGCGGGAGAAGCCGCGACTTCAACCATAACTTCCGGTAAGTCTACCGTTTTAGGTACACGCCCGAACTTCGTCAAGCCAATGATTAATGCAATCGCTAAGGCAGTATACCCGATATAAGAAAAAGCCATAGCATAAGTAATACTTGGATTTTTAAATAAAAAACCCATCATCATACCGCCAATATTACCGCCGGCACCAACAATACCTGCCACTAATCCCACATTTTTCGGATTAATGAAAGGCGTTAAAGCATAAGTTGCACCATTCGCCATTTTTAAAAACAATGCAAAAGACAACATCCACAGAATAGCAGAAGTAAGTGTCGAAGCACCCGAAAAGCACAATATACCCAAACCTTCGACAGAAATAAATGCCGCCAAAAGCCAACCTTTACCGGATAAGCCGTAGGTTTTGCCGATTTTATCCGAAAAAATACCGCCGAGTGCACGCGCAAAAATATTCATCAAACCAAAAGAACCGGCGAGGAGTCCTGCCATCTTTTGATCTACTTTAAAAGTATCAACGAAGTGCAATGAAGCGACGTTATCGAATGTAATTTCCATACCGAAGCAAATTGAGTAAGCAATTGCTAAAGCCCAAACGCGCCAATCGGTCAATACTTCTCGAATATTTGGTTTTTCGGTAGCGGTTTGAGTGCGTTTTATATCTTCATAATTACCTTCAGGTGAATCTTGAGTGAATCTCCAATACAAAACGGCGCAAATTAAAAGCAAAGTGCCAGGTACTATCATCGCCAAACGCCAAGCATCGTGTTTTGAAAAACCCCAACCAACGATGCCGGCAAAAATTATCGGCATCACGATATTGGTCACACCGCCACCGAGATTGCCCCAACCGCCTGCAACTGCGTTCGCAGTTCCTTTTATATTTGCCGCAAACATCATAGAAGTATGATATTGCGTAATCACAAACGATGCGCCGATAATACCAATGGCGAAACGAAAAAGTAAAAAAGTGATATAGTTATTAGATAAACCGACAAGAAAAACCGGAATCGAGCAAATAACAAGTAGAGTTGTATAAGTTTTGCGCGGACCCCAAGTATCACACAAACGACCGATAACGAGCCGCGCAATAATAGTCGCAGAAACAGCGGCGATAATCGTATTTCCCACTTGTGCTTTTGTTAAACCTAAATCTTCTCTAATCGTCGGCATCAAAGGTGCGAGACCGAACCAACCGAAAAAACAAGCGAAGAAAGTGAGCCAAGTCGTGTGAAAAGTCCGCATCTGCGGCGAAGACAAACTGAAAATGTTCAATCTGTCAAGCGGCTTGTTGAGTTGAGTCATTTTTAAATTTTTGAATTGTGAAAAATAAAATTGTTTGATGTTTTAGGGTGCCTTAATAATGATTAGTTGTTAGTTGTTGGTTATTGATTTGCTAAATTCATAACTAACAACTAACAACTAACAACTCAGAATTAATAATTAACCAATATTTTATTAGATTTGCGTTTGAATTGTGAAATAATTGAAAAATTGTTTCCATTATATTGCCTCGTTGCGACTCCACTCGCTTCGAGGTTTTTTTGTCATTAGGAAGCATTGTCTGAATCAGAATTTACAGAATTAATAAAATGTAAGTATTTCTTATTCTGTAAATTCTGTAAATTTTGATTCAGGCGATTTTCTTCTTAAATAACCAATCAACGCTACAAAATTAGAACGCAATTTTAGTACTGTCAAATCTCTATCTGCTGTTGCACACTCAATTAACCTTGAAAAAAGCCTTTTTCGACTTTTTCATTTCGCACATTCAGTAAGTATTTGTTTGCCAAATCAATTTAATAGAAATAAAATTTCTCTTTCAATTCAAAAGAGAAATAAAATTCTTAACGCCAATTTTATACACCCTTACTTAACTTTTTTTTCAAACTAAGTCTGTGTTGCCTGTAATTTTGCATCATCGAAGTTAGTGGGTTAGTCGGTTGGTCAGTTAATAGATTAATCTAAATTATAGACCAATAGCCTAACTGACCAACCGACTAACCCACTAACTCATTATTTCACAATTCAAATTTTTTTAAAATGGCAAAACCAAAAATTGTTGTCGTTGGCAATGGCATGGTGGGCTATAAATTTTGCGAAAAACTCACTGCAAAAAGTCCAAATGGTTTTGATATTACCGTCTTTGGTGAAGAACCGCGTCCGGCTTATGATCGCGTTCACCTGAGCAGTTATTTCGACGGCAAAACAATTGAAGACCTTACGATGGCTCCGGTTGAATGGTATGCAGAAAGGGATATCCGCCTTATATTGAGTGATCCAATTGTTGATATTGATCTGAAAAATAAAACAGTCACTTCTCACCACCATTTAACTCAAGAATATGATTATTTAATTTTAGCAACCGGTTCAGCAGCTTTTGTTCCGCAAATAGAAGGTGTTGAAAAGCGCGGCGTGTTCGTCTATCGCACCATCGAAGATTTAGATTTGATGAAAGGTTATGCACTTAAAGCAAAACGTGGTGCGATTCTCGGTGGCGGTTTGCTGGGTTTAGAAGCCGGAAAAGCATTGATGGATTTAGGCGTTGAAGAAATCAGCATCATCGAATTTGCACCGCGATTAATGCCTCGACAAATTGATATGGGCGGTTCGCAAGTATTGCAAGCAAAACTCGAAGACTTGGGTTTGAAAGTTCATTTACAAAAAAATACTGAAAAAATACTTGGCAACGGAAAAATTACGGGCTTGCGTTTCACGGACGAAACGAAAATTGATTTGGATATGCTCGTTATTTCTGCCGGTATTAAACCGCGTGATGAATTGGCGCGCGTGGCAGGTTTGACTGTCGGCGTGCGCGGCGGTATTGTCGCTGATGAAAAATTAAAGACAAGCGACCCAAACGTTTTTGCTATAGGTGAATGTGCTTTGGTACATGGCATGATTTACGGTTTGGTGGCACCCGGTTACGAAATGGCGGATATCGTCGCTACAAATTTGGTGGGTGGAGATAAAAAATTTAACCCTTACGATATGTCCACCAAATTAAAATTGATTGGTGTAGACGTTGCAAGTTTTGGTGATCCGTTTGCCGGAAATCCTTACGTTGCCGGTACGGATCAAAACGGTGTGCGCTCAATTGTTTTCCGCGATCAATCGAAAGGTATTTATAAGCGCGTCAATATTTCTGCCGACGGTAAACATTTGCTCGGCGGACTTTTAATTGGCGATGCGCAGCAATATGGTATGTTGCAACAAACGGCGATTAATAAAATTATTCTACCGTCGAATCCCGAAGATTTAATTCTCGGTAGTCGTGGCGGTGCGAGTTCGGAAGGGGGTGCAAGTGTGATGAACTTGCCCGACGAGGCTTTAATTTGTTCTTGTGAAGCCGTAACAAAAGGTGCCATTTGTTCGCAAGTCACCGACAATGAATTATTTACTTTCGATGAAATAAAAAAATGCACGAAAGCCGGCACAGGTTGCGGCGGTTGCGTACCGATGGTGAAAGATTTAATCGGCGGCTCGATGAAAAGCATGGGTCGAATGGTAAAAACAAATATTTGCGAACACTTTGACTATTCGCGTCAAGAACTTTTAAATTTAGTAAAATACAGAAAACTCAAAACTTTTGACGAAGTGATTGACACACTCGGCAAAGGTGCGGGTTGCG
>JAYTIA010000295.1:0-1820 GCA_043732145.1 Saprospiraceae bacterium | reverse complement strand
CTAAGACGCTGCCTAAAATGTCACCTAATCCACCGCCGCCGCTATTACTGCCGCCGCCTAATACACTGCCTAAGATGCCGCCTAATCCGCTGCTACTGTTAGTGCCACCACCCAAAACGTGTGACAGAATTTGCATAATCGGATTGCTGCTTTGGCTTGTAACAGCACCTAATAAAACACTTGCTAAGCCACCGGAATTTAAACCGTTACTGCCACGTAATTGACCAAGTAAGCCCATTACCATTGGTGCAAGGGTCGCTAAAATGCTTGAAACACCATC
Organism: Saprospiraceae bacterium; assembly: GCA_043732145.1. Classification (GTDB taxonomy): domain Bacteria; phylum Bacteroidota; class Bacteroidia; order Chitinophagales; family Saprospiraceae; genus JAAFJT01. Next base: position 1,540 of record JAYTIA010000295.1, on the reverse strand, counting down.
CGGTTGCACACCGCTCATGTGAGAAATTGTTTGTGCAGCCGTATTTTGATTATTACCTAAAATATGGCCGAGAATACCGTCGCCGTTTAATGCGGAAGGATTAGGTGCATGTGCCGTACCCATCACTAAGCCCATTATATTGTTCAAGATGCTGCCGTCGTGAACATCAAGTGCTTTGTATAAACTATCAGCACCTTCAGGCGTTTGTGTATTTTGTGCTAAACCGGTTAATAAAGCTGAAATAGCACCTTGTGCTGCTACTTGCGTTTGTTGCGGCGACGCACCAACTTGATCGCTTAATTTGTTTATAACGTCAGGTGTTAACTGACTTTGTAACATACTTAATAAATCCATTGAGTAGAAAATTGTGTAGTAATTAAATTTTATTTCAAAAAAAGAAAGACAAAGATGCAATTTTTCTTTCGGAACAATTAGAATTTTTTTGAAAATACTTATTTTTTATTTAACGCCGCCGGGTATTTGATCTACCCAACCTTCTAATTGTAATTTTATAACACCGGGAGTACCGTTTGTGACAACAGTAATCAGCGGCTTTTGAGGACCCACTTTATTTTTTGCGGTATAACGCACTGTAATTTTATTTTTTCCGCCCGGCGGAATAGGCGCAGTCGGAATAGTTGGCAAAGTACAGCCGCACGAACCGGTAGCATCTATAATTATTAAGTCTGTTGTACCTGCGTTCGTAAATTCAAAACTTTTTTCTATAACTGCATCTTCTTTAATCGTACCGAAATCTATTTTTTTACTCATAAATTGAATAACTGCCGGCTTTGTAACTCTTGCTTTTTTAATATGCAATATAGATTTAGTGGATTTAGGTTTTACAACAATATCAGAAGTCTGCGCTTTTAATATCGGGAACTGACATAAAGCAACATTCAAACAAATTAATGCTACAAGGATTTTCATGGACAAATGATTTAATTAAAATAGTTTAAATGTTAAGTGTCTTTAACTAATTTTGTGCAAAATATTGTAGCACACAGAGGGAAATAAAGAAACCATTATCTTAACGTTTTTATTTAGTAAAAGTTTTTTTAACGTTTACGAAATAAAAATCTTATAATAAAAACTTTGTTATAAATCAATAGTCACAATTTAGCGTTTCTTATAATTTTTTTTAAATCTTTTAAGTGGAAATAAACGAAAAAAGTATGTGGTCCGGTTTTCATCCTGTTTCAAAAGAAGATTGGTTAAATAAAATACAGAAAGATTTGAAAGGGCGGGATATCAAAGAATTAGACGTTCTACTTTCTAATTTGAAAATAAGTCCGTTTGCTCATGGCGATGATTTTTTGCAAAAACCAAATCCGGTTAAATTTGGTACAGGTAATTGGTTAATCGGTGAAGAACTTTTTGTTCAAGACAATCAATTTAAGCCGGCGAATAAAATACTACTCGATGCTTTGATGCGCGGTGTGCAATCGCCGATAATCAGGTTTGATGATTATCCGAGTTTTGAAAATTTAGAAATTTTACTCGAAGGGGTTGAATTAGATTATGTTTCACTGAATTTTTC
>JAYTIA010000294.1:0-4978 GCA_043732145.1 Saprospiraceae bacterium | reverse complement strand
AAGTTAATCCGCCCGATTTTGTGGCATAACCTCCATAACCGACGGCATCAACGACGGATGAAGTGCCGCCTTTTTTTGCTGCGCCCGCAGATTTAATCGCATCGGTAATCAAACCATCGCGAATATTTCCCGGACTCGGATTCATATCAAAACCAACGCCGACTGCTGCTGCGCGTGCGGCGTATTCGCGCATTAAAAATGTAAAATTATCAGCGGTGGTATCATCCACACAGCGATTGATGAGTTCTTGTTCAACACCACACAATTCCGGAAATTCAGCCATTAAAACTTTACCGCCCAACGCCGCTACTAAATCCGCCGCATGACCGACGGCAGGATTGGCAGAAATACCGGAAAAGCCATCGGAGCCGCCACATTTTACGCCGACAGTCAACGCACTTAAAGGTGCTTCAGTGCGTTGAAGTTTGTCGGCTTCCACTAAACCCATAAAAGTTTGACGCGTGGCTTCGGTGAGCATCATGTATTCACTTTCCCATTTTTGGCGTTCAAAAAATAGTAAAGGTTTTTTGAAATCGGGGTCTTTCTTTTTTAATTCGGCTTGTAAAACTTCAAATTGCGCGTTTTGACAACCCAAACTCAAAATCGTTATGCCGGCGACATTCGGGTTGTGCGCATAGCCGGCAATGAGTGCGCACAAGCGTTGCGCATCGTCGCGGGTGCCGCCGCAACCACTTTCATGCGTCAGAAATTTTATACCATCTACATTTTTAAAAAGTCTGTTGGCATAAAAATTATCCGAATTCTCTCTTGAGAGATTCAAGCCGTCTATCGTACCGTTTTGTTTGAAGTATTGAATCAATTCGCGCAGTTGTTGTCTTTGTACGTCCGGTTGCGCGTAACCCAATTCTTTTAAGAATGCTTCTTTCAACGTTTGAATATCTCTGTTTTCGCAAAAAACCAATGGCACCACTAACCAATAATTGCGCGTACCGACTTGTCCGTCGGCACGGTGAAAACCTTTGAAAGTTCTGTGTTGCCAACGACTGACATCCGGTTTTTGCCACCGGTAATCGGCAGTGCGTTTACCGAAATTTTGTGCAGCATGCGCTAAATTATCTGTGGAGATTAATCCGCCGCAAGGAATAAATTGTGTTGCTTTACCGACTAACACGCCGTACATTTTTACTTCATCACCGATATTGAAATTGGTGATTGCGAACTTATGTTTAGCGGCAATATCATTTATTAATTCAAACTGCTTGTGTTTAAAATTAATTTCTTTCCCTTGAGGCAGGTTTTGCAAAGCCACTAAAACATTATCGTCTGGATGAATTTGGAGAAAACTACGCATTCATTATAGTTGAAAGTTGAAAATTGAAAGTTAAAATGGTTTCCAAGCACCTAAGATATTTTCGATTGTATATTTTTCAGCTTCTTCATCTGTAAGTTGTTTTGACCAAGTTACGCGCAATTTTGGATTGGCTCCGTCACCAACAGATTTATATTCTGAAAATCGCGCCGTTTTTTCGTTATTCGGATTATTCCAATTGTGCCAACCTTCCGGCATGATATGTTTACCTAAATTGCAACGAATATACGCCGTTGCGCCGTTCGGTTGCCAAGGTCTGCCGAGCGAAACTTTTGTCAGCGTATCGTTTGCGGTGAGTTTACAATCGAGAAAAACGAATCCGAAAGGAATTTCACGCGGTGTAGAAGGTGCGGTGACGTGCGACCGTTTTTTAGAATGAATTACACAACGATTAAAAACTGCTGTTGCAGGTCCGAAAATAAAATCGGTTGTACCTTCTATTCTGCAATTTTCGTAATACTGCTTTGAGCCGGCACCACTGCAAAATAAAATATCTTGAAAACCTTGAATAGTGCAATTGCGAAAAGCTAAACGTGTGCCGTTAGCAAAAATAGCAACGGCTTGTCCCATATTAAAACCAGCATTGTTTTCAAAAGTTAAATTTTCTGCTGTAAAATCGTCACCATAAATAAAAAAACTCGCCGAGTTCCAAGTATTAATCGTATCGCCATTGCTTAATTTTTTTCGTGTATAATTATCAAAAGTTAAAACGGTTGTACCTCGTTCTTCTCCAATTAATTTTACAAAATTTCGGCGTGTGTCTAAAACCAATCGCTCTTTATAAATGCCTTTTTTTATGAAAATTATAAATGAATCCGAATTATTTATCGGCACTGCATTCATTGCCGCTTGAACGGTCGTATAATTGCCCGAACCGTCTTGAGCAACAGTAACTCGTGTTTGCGCGGAAGTACTCAATGTCGCAACACATAGCCAAAACAAAACAGTCGGCAGTTTCAAATACCTCATAAAAAATAATTAACTAAGAAGAATTTCGTCACACACACATCTAAACAAGGTGAAAAAATAATTAATAATATTCAAAACTTATTACGGGCTCGTCCCCGCTTCGCGGTAATATCGCGACGGGAAAAGATTTTTATTGGAGCGACGTGATTTTTTACTGCTTCGCAGCAAAAAATCACGTCGCTCCTTCCAAGTCCTCTGACCGTTATCATAAATATTTAAGGCTCGACTCTATATTGCGTCTCTAAAATAAAATTAACCATTAACCATTAACCATTATTTAATATCCCGGATTTTGCGTCAACTTTCCTTGATAAGCATCTAAAGTTGCTTGATCAAATGGAAAAAGTTCGCTTTTATTTGGGACAAAAAATTCCGCGACACCTTTATCAAAAGGCAGACCGTCGGCAAAACCTGTACCCGTGAGTAAATGTTGTCGCCAATCCATTTTAGTCCAACCTGTTAAGGTTGTCGGCACATTAAGCGGTTGATAAAACGAACTGAAATAAGTTATTTCTTCACCGGTGTTTTTCCAATACATTGAAAGCGGTACATTGGCGTATTTACCTTTTGCATCGCGAATATCTTGTATCGCTTGACGTGTCTCTGCAATTTTTTTACTCAACAAATTCCAACGAATTAAATCGAATTTACGAATACCTTCACTGCCAAATTCTAAATAACGTTCGTTTACCAATGCATTAAAGAAACTATCTTTAGTGACAGGTGTAATACCGATTTTAGTTTCATTGCCTTTGTAAGCGCGTTTGCGCACCTCTTCAAAAGCAGATTTCGCGGCAACTGTCGGTCCGGCATTGATTTCATTTTCCGTTTCAGCAAACATTAAAAGCACATCTGAAAAACGGATGATGGGCCAATTGTAACCGGGATTCAATGCAGTACCCGGTAACAACGGAGTACGCCAATCGCGTCTGAATTTTCCGTCCGTCAATTCGCCCAAACGACGTACCGTTTTAATATTCGTCGCTGAAGTTACTTGATATTGTGTAATAGTTGTCGCAAAACGGGTGTCAATAGAATCGAAAGCATAATAATAATTCGGTAAAACAATTAATCCGCCACCACCTGCACCATAGCGCGAAGCATTGTTCAAAACAGGTCCGTTGTAATTGCCGAAACGACTATCTGAAGTAGCATTACCGCCACCTGCGCCGACTTCAAAAATAAATTCGCCGAACGGGTCCGGCAAAAATGCACTCATGTACTTTTTCCAGATATCTTCAAAAACCGGATTGAGTGTGTGTTGATTTCTGTTTGCCATTAAATCGGCACATTCATCGTGCGCAATTTTATAGAAGTCAATAAAATTTGCCGGACGCTCCAATGTTTTAGAAGCTGTTCTCAAAGAATAGCCACCTCTGAACAAAGCCATTTTTGCACGCACTGCTTTAACGGCACCTTTTGTGATGCGCTCGTTACGTGGCGAAATCTCCGTGCGCCAAGGTACTAAATCTTCTGCCATCTTTAAATCTGCAAGAAGTTTATCATAAGTATCATCGCGATTGGCTTGCGGCGCAAATAAATCTGTTTGTTTATACGACGGAATCATCGGTGCCGGCACGTCACCCCAATTTCTGATGAGTTCAAAATAAAATTGAGCGCGTAATGTCAGCACTTCACCGTATAAACGACGTAAATCTTTTTGCTCTTGTGCCGTGCCGGAATTGTATTTCGCCATCAAAGGAATTTGGTCAATGCACAAATTCGCTTTTTCTATACCGCGATATAACTGTACGAATGGATTGCGCACTTCAACATTGCTTAAAAGTAATTGATAGCGTCCGACACCGCGACGACCATTATCAATATTGCCAGACACAATTATATCATCCGAATCATAAGGATAATACATACTGATTCGGATACCGTAACCGTTGTCGCCGGAAAGTTCGTCGTAAACACCGAGTACTGCGGTGGTTGCGTTCGACACATCGGAAAAAACTTGCGAAATACTGTATTGTGATACAGGTGCGACTGATAAATAATCGCGACAGCTATTGAATGAAATCAATATGACTGCAAAAAATAAAAATTTTATCTTGATTAATTTATGAAAGTTCATAAAAAATAAATTGAAATTTGAAATTTGAAAAGTTAAAATAGAAAATTGAAAACTATCTGTAGCTAACTTTCACCTAAAATGTTACATTCACACCAAAAATATAAGTTCTCGAACGCGGGTAACCTGCAAAGTCAACACCCGATGTTAAAGGGTCGGCAGTACGCGTCGTCATTTCAGGATCGTAGCCCGAATAATTAGTGAAAACTTTTAGATTATTTGCTGTCGCATATAAACGCAATCTCGAAATACCGATGCGATTTAAAATTTTCTCCGGCAGCGTGTAACCGAGCGTTACGTCGTTAATGCGCATGAAAGAACCATCTTCAATATCCGAAGACTTTACAAAATAGCGTTGCGCATTTGCCGGCGACCAAATTTTTGCGTTGGCGTTTAGCGCATTTAAAGCGTCCGGTGCTGTAACGAGTGCGCCGGTTGCCGGATCAATATTTGTCCAACGGTCTTTCATTTTTGCTAAAAGATTCAAATTCGGGAAAGTACCATCCGTCCATTCAATATTATTGGCGTTGTAAATATTATTGCCGGAAACAAAATTCACGAAAACGCTGCAATCAAATCCTTTATAAGCAAATTGATTGTTC
>JAYTIA010000293.1:0-4987 GCA_043732145.1 Saprospiraceae bacterium | reverse complement strand
ATAAAAGATTTGCGCAAAACCTACTTCATGGGAACTGATGTAATCAATGCGTTGAAATCTATCACGATGAACATTTATACCAATGAATACGTGGCGTTGATGGGACCGTCCGGTTCCGGCAAATCTACTTTAATGAATTTGTTGGGTTGTTTAGATACGCCTTCGGAAGGAACGTATTTGCTCAACGATATTAACGTGAGTAGTATGACCGATTCGGAATTGGCGGAAGTCCGCAATAAAATGATTGGTTTCGTTTTTCAAACTTTTAATTTATTACCAAGAATGTCGTCATTGGAAAATGTCGCATTGCCGCTCGTTTATTCCGGTATAAAACAAACGGAACGTTTGCAAAAAGCAGAATATGCACTCGAATCCGTCGGCTTACAAGACCGGATGATGCACAAACCCAACGAACTTTCGGGCGGACAGCGTCAACGTGTGGCAATTGCACGTGCTTTGGTAAATAATCCTGCCATTATTTTAGCCGATGAACCGACCGGTAATTTGGATACAAAAACGAGTAACGAAATCATGGCTATTTTTGAAAAAATTCATAAACAAGGTAATACGGTTATTCTCGTCACACATGAGCCGGATATTGCTTTATATGCACACCGCATCATTCGTTTACGTGATGGTTTAATCGAATCGGATACCTTAAATGAGCATATTGTAATGGCGCTTTAAATGAAAATTTACACAAAAACCGGCGATGCCGGCAAAACTTCTTTATTCGGAGGCAGTCGTGTGGCGAAAAATAATTTGCGCGTAGAGGCTTACGGTAATATTGACGAACTCAACGCCTTTGTAGGTCTGTTACGCGATGTAATTGGTGTAGAAGACTATAAAGTTTTTTTAGAAAAAATTCAGAACGAACTTTTTGTGATTGGTTCATTATTGGCAAGTACTTCCGAAAAAAATGATTATTTGCCTAAACTATCTGAAACATCAATTCATACTATTGAAAAACAAATTGATGTTATGGAAACCGAATTGCCCGTTCTGAAAAATTTCATTCTTCCGGGCGGACACGTCATTAATTCGTATTGTCACATTGCTCGCACCGTTTGTCGGCGTGCGGAAAGAAATGTGGTTGCTCTATCCGCTAAAAAAAATACGAATATTAATTCGATAATACTCACTTATCTCAATCGCTTGTCCGATTATTTTTTTGTTTTGGCACGTATGATGAGTTTGAAGTTAGGCGTGCCGGAATCGGAATGGCATAAGTGATTTTTTTTTGTCTTTTAAATGATTTGCCAAAATAAATTGTGAACAAATTTAGATAGTTTAGTTCACAAAATCTACTTCAAAATGTTTTAAATGTCTTTCCCCAATTACTATTATTTTTATTATTCGGTATGCCGAGTTGAGTATGCAAAGCATCTATATGTTTTAGAACATGATATTAAGAGCGCGAGAAAAAATAATTTAATTAGCGCAAAAGCAGCTTTCATAATTTTAATTGGCTGCATTTAATTGAATGATGATTAATTTTGAAATGCAGAACAAAGCTACAACTTGAATAGCTACAATTCATTTATTTAAACTTATATTTGCGTCCGAATGTTTAGAAAGTCAGGTACGAGGTATAAATAAAAAACTAACATTTCTTAGCTCATACCATACCTCATACCTTTTCAAAATAAATTATGCGCGGTTCACTCAAGATAGCCACAGTTTTCGGTATTCCGGTCTTTGTTCATTGGTCATTTTCGTTGTTATTGCTGTTTGTTTTATACACCGGTTGGTCACATCATGTTGACGTGACAGGTTTTGCGTTTTTATTCTTGTTTATTTTTTCGCTTTTCTTGTGCGTCATTTTGCACGAATACGGACACGCACTTTCTGCACGTTATTATGGTGTCAACACACGCGATATAACTATTTTGCCTATCGGTGGTGTAGCGCGTTTAGATAAATTACCGCGCCAACCATTTCAAGAATTTATTGTGGCTATTGCGGGACCGGCTGTTAATGTTTTGATATTCATCCTACTTTATTTTATTCTGTATGTCTTTTTTTCATTGCATTTGAATGTCGCGGATTTAATGGGCAGTGAGACCGACGAAATCATCGTCGGACATAAAGTAAGCTTTTTAGTTTCTTTATTACAAGCTAATTTATTTTTGGTTTTATTTAATCTTATTCCGGCATTTCCGATGGATGGCGGGCGCGTTTTTCGTGCCGGATTATCATCGGCAATAGGGAGAGTACGTGCAACGCGAATAGCCGCGATTGTTGGACAAATTATTTCTGTCGGCTTCGTTTGTTTTGCTGTTTGGCAAGAGCAACCGGTTATGGCACTCATCGGCGTTTTTATATTTTTTGCGGCGGCGAGCGAAAATCGTTTAGTAAAAATGGAAGATGTGATGACGCGCCACACTGTTTCAAATATTTATAACATGCATACCGAAAAATTACAAACTTCTACGCTCATCGGCGATGCGCAAATTTCTTTAAAACTGAAAAAATGTGCCGGTTTTATTGTTTTAGATGGCGATAACGCTTTGCGCGGCATTATCGAAGACGATGATATTAAAGATGCCGTAACGAATAAAGATTACGAAAACCACGTCTCTGTTTATATGCGTCCAAACTTTTTCACTACACGCCTCGATGAAAGCATAAAAGATTTATATAACCGAATGCAATCAACCCATCAGTATTTTGTACCCGTCATGAAAAATAATGAAATTATTGGTACTGTGGATATTAATGCCCTCGATAATTTTTCAAAAGAAAATACGAAATATTTTCCTTGGCAATAAACCAATTACGAATTACAAACGTTTTCTATTTCGTAATTTGTAGCCCGTAATTCTTAATTGAAAAGATGATAAAAATAGATGCCCTTTTAAACGGTGCAATTGATGCGGCACAAAAAGCTGCCGGCGTTATTATGCAAGTATATAACCACGAAGAATTTCAAATAGAAATAAAATCGGACGCATCGCCTTTGACAATTGCAGATCAACGTGCTAATGAAATTATTTGCAAAACACTGCGCGATTTAACGCCTCATATTCCGATTATATCCGAAGAAAATACTGAAATAGACTATGAAGAACGCCGACGTTTCGTTTATTTTTGGTCAGTTGATCCGCTTGACGGTACAAAAGAATTTATAAAACGCAATGGTGAGTTTACTGTGAATATCGCGCTTTTAAAAAATAACAAACCGATTTTGGGTGTCATTGCTGTTCCTTGCCAAAACAGTATTTATTATGGCATAAAAGACAGAGGCAGTTTTTGTATGAAAGGAAACGACGTTCAAAGAATTAAAAGCAGTGCGTTTTCTCTGACCGATGAAGGTTTGCGGATACCTGTTTCAAGATCTTATTTGAGCGAAGAAACCAGTGCACTTATTGCAGAATACAAAAATCCGGTGTTAATGCCGACCGGCAGCGCATTAAAATTTATGTACTTGGCAAACGGCAGTTTAGATATTTATCCGCGCATCGGTACAACTATGGAATGGGATACAGCCGCAGCACAAATTATTTTAGAAGAAGCCGGCGGGCAATTACTCGACTTAGAAACACGGGAACCTTTACAGTATAACAAAGTTTCTTTAAAAAATCCGAATTTTATTGCGCACGGCGTAATCAGTAATGAACAATGAATAATCTTTCTACAAATTGATTGTCTAAAATTTGTACAAAATTCATTTTTTTTCATTTTTTTTTCATTAAATTTCTAAAACTATAACTGAAAAAAACTATGCCAACTATGTACCTATGTGGTTTATAAATTAAAAGTGCATGAAAATAATTATTAGTCATTCAGCGTTAAAATTTGGTTATAAACTCATTATTGATATCACTTTCAAACTCAAACAGGATGCACCTTATTTCAAGCACCTCAAAGAAAACTATACCTTATATATTGGTCATTTTTATTTCAACGCTTTTTTTTTCATCTTGTGATTCATCAAAAAAAAGCACGACTTCATCTGCTCCTGCTGATACTTCATCAACAAGTGACGAAAATAAACCAACGCGCATAACTTTCAATACAAACGCAGATTTATCGGCAGCTTTAGAAAAAGCAAAAATCGAAAACAAAGTTGTTTTTCTGGATTTTTATACGACGTGGTGCTATCCGTGCAAAATGATGGATCAAGGTGCTTTCAGAGATTGGGACGTAGCAGATTATATGACTTCTAACTGCGTCGCTTTGAAAGTAGATGCAGAAAAAGATAACGGATTAGCTTTGAGTTCTCAATTTGGTGTAGGAGCCTATCCGACGCTTGTTTTTCTTTCACCTGACGGCAAAGAGTTGGCGCGCAAAGAAGGCAGTCTGGGTATTGAAGATTTTAAAGTATTTATGAAATCTTCGGTGTGGAAGTATAAAGGGCAGTGAACTTTGAGATTCAATACATATAAAGACAAATTTCAAAAGATGACTTCAGAAAAAAACTCATGTTGCGCAAAAGATGCGTAGCACCGCAATATTTCGCAGCTCTGCCGCTCGCCTAGCATCAATAAATTAAATATTAAGCAGCGTTTTCAAAACTATATCGTTAAGCAAGTAAGCAAGTAGAAAATACATAATAAACCTATTTCTCAAAATCAAACTGAATACTTTTCCATTACGCACGATAAGTTTTACAATAATTATAGAGAAATTTCGCTTGTTTTTATATTTTTGCGTGTGCTTGTTTTGTAATCACTTTAAAAAGTAAAAGCAGAATACTTTTACGGCTGTTTTCAAATATTTTATCACCTAATTTTTTCGTTATGAAAAAACTGTTACTTATGCTTACACTGCTTTTAGCAGGTGCAAGTATTTCAATCGCTCAAAGAACTGTATCAGGTACAGTCTCTGATGAGAAAGGAGAATCCCTCCTTGGTGCAAGCGTAGTTGTCAAAGGTACAACAAGTGGTACTGTTACGGATTTAGACGGCAAGTATTCACTTACTGTACCTTCAAATGCGACAACTTTGCAAGTGTCTTTTACCGGTTATACTTCTCAAGATGTAGC
>JAYTIA010000292.1:0-1825 GCA_043732145.1 Saprospiraceae bacterium | reverse complement strand
GCGGACACACCGAAAACAGAATTTTGCATTATAAAGACCTTACCGGTTGGGAAATTCAACGCGCTTTAGTTGAAGAAATGAAACACCACGCCAATATTCATATTCACGAGCATTATTTCGCTGTTGATATTATCACGCAACACCACTTGGGTCATGTTGTTAATCGCGTAACATCCGGTATCACTTGTTACGGTTGTTATGCTTTAAATAAAAATACAGGCAAAATAGAAACTTTTATTTCAAAACTAACGATGATGGCAACCGGTGGAACGGGCCAGGTGTATAAAAATACCACTAATCCTGTTATTGCCACCGGAGATGGTATTGCCATGTTTTATCGCGCTAAAGGACGTGTTGAAGATATGGAGTTCGTGCAGTTTCATCCGACGGCTTTGTATAATCCGGCAGGAGAAAATCCGAATTTTTTGGTGTCAGAAGCTGTGCGTGGTTTCGGTGCTATTTTGAGAACACCGGACGGAAAAGAGTTTATGGAAAAATACGATCCGCGCAAATCACTCGCGCCGCGCGATATTGTGGCGCGTGCGATTGACTCTGAAATGAAAATTTTTGGTTCGGAGTTTATGTACCTCGACTGCACGCACTTAGATAAAGAAGCCTTTTATGTACACTTCCCTACGATTTACGATAAATGTTTGAGCATCGGCATTGATGCTATGAAAGATTTTATTCCCGTTGTACCGGCTTGTCATTATATGTGCGGCGGTATAAAAGTAGATGAAGAAGGACATAGCAGTATTGATCGCCTCTATGCTTGCGGCGAGTGCAGTTGTACGGGTTTGCACGGTGCCAATCGTTTGGCTTCCAATTCTTTACTCGAAGCATTGGTTTTTGCACATCGCATCGCCGAAGATACTTTGAAACAAGTAGATAAAATGAAATTTCAAAAAGATATTCCTGATTGGAATGCCGAAGGCACAACGCAGCCTAAAGAAATGGTTTTATTCACCCAAAGTACAAAAGAATTGAAAGATACGATGAGTTATTATGTCGGCATCGTGCGTTCGAATGTGCGTTTGAAACGTGCAAACGACCGTTTATTTATTTTGTATCAAGAAGTCGAAGACCTTTATAATACAACCACCCTTTCGCCGCAACTTTGCGAACTGCGCAATTTAATTACAATTGCCTATCTCATCACACGCTCGGCATCTATTCGAAAAGAATCGCGCGGTCTGCATTTTACAACCGATTATCCAAATGAATTGCCGTTTGCGCAGGATACGATTTTGTAATGGTTATGGTTAATTATATTTTACCCTCGACGAGGCTTCAAGCATCGTCGAGGGTGAAATACTAAAAATTATTTCAAATGAAATTTTACCGGCAGCATGCAATTTACCGGCACTGGCTTTTCTTGTTGACGACCCGGTATCCAATTCGGCATCATTTTTATGACGCGAATTGCTTCTTCATCACAACCACAACTGATGCCACGTCTTAATTTCACATCAACTATTGCACCTGTTATATCTACGGTAAAATTTACATAAACAGTTCCTTGTATACCGTAATGAATAGCTTCTTCCGGATATTTAATATGCTCGCGTAAAAAGTAAAACATGGCTTTATCTCCTTCCGGAAATCTTGGTTTATCTTCCATATATAAGGTACAAGCGGCAAAGTTTAGTATTGGTTTTTCAGGTTCACTACCACCCCAAGGCATTAGATATGGTTGTTCTATTGTATCAATTTGCAAATTTGTAAATTTATAAACCGGTGTGCATTTCACGGATTTTGAAAAAAATAAAACGTATAAAAAAATAGCTACAATTATTTTCATAAATATTACTGTTTAATTTTAAAA
>JAYTIA010000291.1:0-1827 GCA_043732145.1 Saprospiraceae bacterium | reverse complement strand
CGAATTGAAACGTGCTGCAATATTTCTGCTCAACTCCAAATGCTGTTCTTGATCTTTTCCTATAGGCACATAATCGGCTTTATAAATTAAAATATCTGCCGCTTGTAACACCGGATAAAGAAACAGTCCGGCAGAAATAAACGCTTGATTGTCTTTTTCTTCAATTTGGTCGCGCTTGTCTTTAAATTGCGTCATTTTAGAAAGTTCTCCGAAAGATGTAACGCAACACAAAATCCAACATAATTCGGTATGTTCCGGTATGAGTGATTGAATAAAAAGATTGTCGGGTTTAACACCGCAAGCGAGCAATTGAAAAACCATTTTCCAAGTATTTTCTCTAAGTTGCACGGCTTTATAAGGTGCGGTCATCGAATGATAATCTGCAACACCATAAGTGCATTGATACGTGTCTTGTAAATCCACCCAATTTTTTATCGCACCGAAATAATTGCCAAGATGCAAATCGCCGGTGGGTTGTATTAGAGAGAGTACTTTTTTTTTCATTTGTTATTGGTTATCTGTTATCCGTTATCTGTTATTCGTTATCCGTTATCGGTTTCTGATTAATAAAACAATAACCGATAACGAATAACCTACTCAGTTTTGGCTTTATACAAATAATTTATATAGCCGTTTAGTACTTTGTTACACTTGTCAATTTGAATTTTAAATTCTTTCAGTTCTCCGGCAGATATAAATTTTTCATCAAAAGCTGTAATTAAATGCTCAAAAGTTTCACAAAGAGAGCGTCTCGAAATTCGACAAAATTGAATATTCTCTTGGTAATGAAAACGGCCGTATCCTTCAGCAATTGAAGCCGTAACGCTTCTTGAAGAACGTAAAATCTGATCAGTGAGTTTAAATTTTTCTTCTGAAGGAAAATGCGTTTTTACAAGAGTAGATACATTTTTTCTTAAAATACGACACTCTTTGTAAACATCCAAATCGGTAAAGGAAGTTAAAATCATAATTGTTACTTATTTTATTTGTATAAGACCCAAATAATTAAACAAAAATAACAAAAATAACGAATAACTGATAACGAATAACCTAAAGATTCAAGTCTCCTAAAAGATCGCTAAAATTAAAACCTTGTTCTAAAATTTCTTTATTCACTATTTGAAACTCAGCCATGCCGTGCAAAGCTAATTCCATGTACGTATATTTTTCCCAATCTTCGCACTCGACAGAATCATCTACAAGTTTGCGCAATCCTTGAATTTTATCCAATTCCTTTTTGAATTGTGCGTCGGTGGCATTATTCAAAAGTTCAATAGAATTATTCCCCGAAAACCATGCCCGAACAGTGCCGTAAGGATCTTTGTCACCTTTTTTGCGTTTCAAATCTTCCGGATTCGGAAAATAATTTAAAAATAAAGTTTTGATGGAGGCACTGAATAAACGAACGGCGACGGCGTAAGGTCCTTCTTGTTCGCCTTCATAAACCAATTCTATTTTTCCGGTGATGGCAGGAATTATTCCCCAAAAATCGGTAATACGCGCCTGCGAATTTTTTTCGCCACTCATTAAAACACGACGTTCTGCTGCCGAATATAAATTTTCGAGTGCAGAAATACTTAAACGTGCAGACACACCACTTTTTTGATCTACAAATTCACTCTCGCGAGCTTCGAAAGAAATTTCTTCAATTAAATCTTTTAAAATAGACGGAATGGTCACGCGTGTTTTTTGGTCGGCGCTCGGTTTTGCTTCTTGTTCCGTAATTTTTCGCGCAATCTCAATTTCTTCCGGATAATGCGTCAGTATTTGCGATTGAATACGATCTTTTAATGGCGTGATAATAGAACCTCGATTCGTATAATCCTC
>JAYTIA010000290.1:0-1827 GCA_043732145.1 Saprospiraceae bacterium | reverse complement strand
GTGGTGGAAATGCGCAACAACAACAAATGCCTCAGCGTCAACAACAACCACAACAACAAGGTGGGGGCGGTATTTTAGATGATTTAATGCGTCAAGTTGGTGGCAGTGTTTTGGGAAATATATTTAAGAAGTGATTTTATTTTAGACTTACTGACTAATTGACTAATTGACGATGGACTTACTGATATTTCAGCAAGTCCATCGTCAATTAGTCAATTAGTCAATTAGTTAGTAAGGCTATAAATGCGGTTCTGCCGCTATAGAATAATTTTCTGTTTCAATCAGATAATTTGAAGTATCTTGTAATGCCGATTTTATTTTTTCTACACAATATGAAATATCTTTTTTGATTTCATTTCCCCAAAACCTTAAAATAACCCAACCGTTTGCTTCTAAAATCAGATTAACTTCTTTATCGCGTTCTATATTGCGCTCGATTTTTTTTAACCAAAATTCTTGATTGCTTTTATGGTCGTGCTTGCGCGTTTCCCAATTTTTTCCGTGCCAAAATTCGCTGTCGCAAAAAACGGCTACTTTGTGTGAACGGAAAACAATATCCGGCTTACCGAAAATATCACCGACATTTGTTTCAAACACAAATTTTTTTTCGTTTAAAGCTGTGATAAGTAACTGCTCTATTTTCGAGCCTTTGTACTTAACTGCTTGCATATTTTTTGTGCGTTGTACCGGTGTTAATTTATCCATATAATTTATTTTCTTACCTCACCAAATTTTTGCACGCAATTCAGGTTTGCGGTACATTTTATCAGTTGGTTTTATATTGAAGGCTTCGTAAAACTCAGGAATATCTACAAATGGTCCGTTGACGCGCAAATTTGCAGGTGCATGTACATCTGTCATAATTTGCCGAGCGAGTCGTTCTTTTCTTTGTTGCGTCATCCAACCGAGTGCGTAACCCATAAAATAACGTTGAAGTGGTGTATATCCGGCGATTTTTTTTCCTTCCTTATATTGCTGCGTTTTTTGAAACGCTTTCAAACCTAAAACAATGCCGCCTAAGTCGGCAATGTTTTCGCCTTGTGTGGCAGAACCGCGCACGTGCATCGTATCAACAGCTACAAACTCATTAAATTGATTGATGAGTTTTTGCGCGCGCATCGAAAAGTTGATTGAATCTTGAGGCAACCACCACATTTGCAAATTTCCGTCGGCATTATATTGTCTGCCTTGATCATCAAAACCATGTGTGATTTCATGTCCGATTGTAGAAGCCGCACCGTAACCATATACAACAGCATCATCAATTTTATCGTCGGCAAAACCGGGTACCATGAATATCGCAGCCGGTAAAACAATTTCATTGTTCGTCGGATCATAATAAGCGTTGTAAGTTTGCGGTGTCATATTCCATTCGGTTCTATCAACAGGTTTGCCGAGTTTACTGATATTATATTGATACCACCATTTTGATCGAGAAATTATATTTTCAACATAACTCGACTTAGAAATTTGCATCGCAGAAAAATCTTTCCATTTGTCCGGAAAGCCGACTTTTTTTGTTACGCGGTTGAGTTTATCAATTGCCGCTTTTTTTGTCACATCACTCATCCAATCTAAACCGACAATTTGTTCTTTAAACGTGGTGCGAATGGCTTCCGTCAAATCGGTATAACGTTGCTTGGCTTTTGCCGGAAAAAAAGATTGAACAAAAAGTTGTCCGAGTGCATCACCCATTGCACTTTCTTGCGCATCGAGTATCCGTTTCCAACGCGGTTTTTGTTCTTTTTTGCCTTCCAAAGTTTTGCCGTAAAAATCGAAATGCTCTTTATCGAATGCCGAACTTAAATAGGGAGAAAATCCGCTTAC
>JAYTIA010000289.1:0-1828 GCA_043732145.1 Saprospiraceae bacterium | reverse complement strand
TCTATTAAAAACAATATGACATGGATTTCAAGCGGCGGTTTGTCTTGGGAAGTCGGTGATGTCGTCGGTATTTATGTACCGTTATTTTACAGCGGCGGTACCTGTGCTGACGACCCGAATGGTTTAAATTGTTTGATGCAACAACGTACCAATTTTTTAGATAAGGTGGTGTTTAATATCAATTTAAAAGGTTTGTCGGAGATTTTAAAAAATCCATTTTAAACAATGATTAACGAGATTAAAAGATGAACAAGATTGCTTTTTATTTTATCTTCGTCTTGTTTGTTTTTTAATCTTGAAAATTATTGTTTTTTACGAAAAACAATTATCTTTGCGCCTCAATAATAAAAACACCTTAGCAATAAGGGAATTCAATTGCGCCGGAGAAGATTTTTGTAATCACATTCGGTAAAAATTAAAAAAACATGGCAGTTTATTTTGAAAAAGAAAAAGTAGCATCCATTTTCGCTGAACACGGCGGTGATGCAAAAAACACCGGCTCTGCTGAAGGTCAAATCGCTTTATTTACTTTTCGCATTGAGCAACTTTCAAAGCACCTCCAAACTAATAAAAAAGATCACGTTTGTCGTCGTTCTTTATTGGAATTGGTTGCGAAACGCAAACGCATTTTAAATTATTTACACGATAAAAATATCGCGCGTTACCGTGCAATTGCTACGACTTTGGGTATTCGTCATACGTAATTAATAATTATCAATTTAATTACAGCGATAAAATAGGCAAAGTCCTATAACTCAAAATGAATAAAAAATACAAAAGGTTGTATATACGTACAGCCTTTTGTATTTTTAAGGATCGCCAAATAAATAAACTGGCACAAAGTTTAAAAACTGAAAACAAAAAATAAAACCTCTTTGTTTGGTGATGTGAATTGTCGAAATAACTTTTACTTTTTTCATTCTATAAATTGTATAAATTCCGGTCAAACATGAAAAACTATGCATTCCTATTGTTCTGTTGTTTGCTTTTCGATGCCTGTTTAACGGCGCAAAAAACTTCTACTGCCACTGTTGCGCCCGAAATCTGGGTGCGCAAAGGTTATAAACTCTCCATTGTTCAAGAC
Source organism: Saprospiraceae bacterium (assembly GCA_043732145.1). Lineage (GTDB taxonomy): Bacteria > Bacteroidota > Bacteroidia > Chitinophagales > Saprospiraceae > JAAFJT01. The sequence continues at coordinate 744 of JAYTIA010000289.1, read as the reverse complement.
GGTATTATGAAACCGCGTCAATTACAGATGAGTGATGCCGGTGTTTTATTTATTTCTTTACCGGATTCCGGAAAAATAAAAGCCTGCACCGATAAAGACGGTGACGGTTATTATGAAACATCACAAACTTTCGTAAAAGGTTATCCGAACGTACACGGCATGATTTGGAAAGATGGTTGGTTGTGGTTTGCACAATCCGGCGCGATTTATAAAGCACGAGACACCAACAACGACGGTGTTGCCGATGAAATTGTTACGATTATTCCTGACGGACAATTACCGAAAAATGGTGGACATTGGTGGCGTTCACTGCTCGTTAACAACGGCAGAATTTATACTTCCATGGGCTGCAGCGGTAATATTGACGATGAAACCGAAACTGAACGTTTAAAAATTTGGTCTTTCGATTTGAAAGGCGGCGATAAAAAACTTTTTTGCGGCGGTTTGCGGAATACTGAAAAATTAGTTGTTAGACCCGGTACCGATGAAATTTGGGGTATGGATCACGGCAGTGATAATTTCGGCGAAATTTTTGAAAAAGGTGATGCTAAAGGCAGAAAACCAATTACCGATTTGAATCCGTCGTGCGAAATGAATCATTACGTACAAGATGGTTTTTACGGACACCCGTACATTGTCGGTAACCGCGTGCCGCGTTACGAATACATGAAACGTCCGGACATTTTGGAATGGGCAGCAAAAACTATTCCGCCGGCGTGGAGTCCGGGTGCGCACGTTGCGCCA
>JAYTIA010000288.1:0-4998 GCA_043732145.1 Saprospiraceae bacterium | reverse complement strand
GTTTTGTTGCCGATAGCTTTATTATTTAAAATTAAAATCAGAAAATTTTTGAGTTTTGTTTCCGAACCGGTATCTATAGCTTTCGGCACGGCAAGCAGTGAAGCCGCATTAGGGTCTGCGATGAAACGTCTGGAAGAATACGGCATTCCGCGAAAATTTGTATCGTTCGTATTGCCCGCAGGTATTAGTTTCAATCTCGACGGCTCCACTTTATATTTAGCAGCAGCAACGCTTTTTGTGGCACAAGCTAACCATATGGAGTTGAGTATCGGTTTGCAAATTCAAATTATGCTTACGCTTATGTTAACATCAAAAGGCGTTGCGGGTGTAGCACGTGCGACTTTAGTAATTCTTATGGGGACTTTAGCAACTTTCAATATTCCGGATACGCCGGTATTTCTTATTCTTGCCGTGGATGTTGTGATGGATATGGCGCGAACTGCCACTAATATGCTTGGAAATTGTTTGGCTACAACGGTAGTAGCTAAATGGGAAAATGAATTTGAAGATTAGGTAGTGGTAAAAGAATTAACCTACCAACTCACCAACTAAAATGGAAGAAAAAAAGAAAAAAGTTAAAATTTTAGAAAATATTCACATCACCGGCATTGCCGATAAAGGCAAAGCTGTTGGCAGAGATGCTACCGGTATCGTTGTATTTGTAGAAAATTCTGCACCGGGTGATGTCGTGGATGTGAAAGTACACAAACAAAAAGACGGTTATTATGAAGGTTCGGTTATGAAATTTCATGAACTGTCGTCGGAACGTGTCGAACCTTTTTGCGCACATTTTAATTTATGCGGCGGTTGTCGGTGGCAGCATATCAGTTACGAAACACAACTAAAACACAAACAATTGTTGGTTGAAAGTACTTTTAAACATCTCGGAAAAATTCCTGTTGAAGAATGGCAACCAATTTTAGGTTGCGAAAATAATACGTTTTACAGAAATAAATTGGAATTTACTTTTTCAAATAAACGCTGGTTGACGCATGAAGAAGTACTCAACGGTACATCAAATTACGAAGATGTTTTGGGTTTTCACCGCCCCGGTGCTTTCGATAAAATTTTGAATATTGATAAATGTTGGTTGCAAGAAGATCCGTCTAATGCTTTGAGAAATTTCATACGCCTCAAAGCTTCAGAATTGGGTTTGAGTTTTTATGATATGAAAACGCAGCGAGGTTTTATGCGCCATGTCATGGTAAGATTGACAACAATTGGCGAAATGATGGTGATTGTGAGTATTTACAGCGAAGAACCAAAGAAATATAAACCTTTATTCGATGCTATGCTTGAACAATTTCCAAGTATTACGACGCTTATTTATTGTATCAATGCTAAAGTCAACGATTTTGTTTTGGATTTAGACATGATTACTTACGCCGGTAAAGGTTATATCGAAGAAATGTTGGGTGATGTGCGTTTCAGAATTGGTCCGAAATCTTTTTTTCAAACCAATACGCGCCAAGCGGTGCGTTTGTTTGATACACTTGTAGAGTTTGCTGAGTTTAACGGCACTGAAAATGTGTATGACCTGTATACCGGCATTGGTAGTATCGCCTTGTACATTGCCGACAAAGTAAAACACGTTGTTGGTATTGAAGAAGTGGGTTTGGCAATCGAAGATGCAATACAAAATGCCGAGCGGAATAATTTATTGAATACAACTTTTTATGCCGGCGATGTGAAAAATATTTTAACGGACGAATTTGCCGATACACATGGTAAACCGGATATTTTGATAACAGACCCGCCGCGTGCCGGTATGCACCACAACGTTGTGCAAATGTTATTGAAATTGGAAGCACCGAAAATTGTTTATGTAAGTTGTAATCCTGCCACACAAGCACGCGATATATCGCAACTACTTGAAAAATATGATGTCATAAAAGTGCGTCCGGTAGATATGTTTCCGCACACGCACCATGTGGAAAATGTAGCGTTATTGAAGCTGAGAAATACGAACGATGAATAATGAATGAGTTTTAAATAAATAACTTGCATTTTAATTTTTTTAATTGCCATCAGCTTTAGCCGAAGGAACACGAAAATAGGTTTTCGGCTTTAGCCGAAAATCTATTTTCAAACAAATGCAAAGAATTTTGGCTAAAGCCACCCCTATTCAAAATCCAATTAATGCCGGTTAAAAGTATAATCATTCATCACTCCTCATTCTCACCCGTACACTCTCTGCGTGTGCTTTTAATTGTTCCGCTTCTGCCATTGTTATGACAGTATCGGCAATACCTTGCAAACCTTGTTTCGTAATTTTTTGAAAAGTAATTTTTTTCACAAAACTATCCAACGAAACGCCGCTATAGGCACGTGCAAAACCGTTTGTCGGCAAGGTATGATTGGTGCCGGAGGCGTAATCGCCAACAGACTCGGGCGTATAATGTCCGATAAAAACAGAACCCGCATTAACAACTTTTTCTGCCAAAACATCGGCATCGTTTGTTTGAATAATAAGGTGTTCGGGTGCGTAATAGTTGGAAACATGGATCGCTTCTGATTTATTTTTAACTATTACAGCGATACTATTCGCTAATGCCTTTTGCGCAAAAACTTCGCGCGGTAATTTTTTTAATTGCGCATCGAGTTCCAATAAAACATTTTGAACAATTTTCTCCGAAGTCGCCACCAAAACAACTTGACTATCCGCGCCGTGTTCCGCTTGCGCCAATAAATCTGCAGCGATAAATGCCGGTGATGCTGTTTCGTCTGCAATCACTAAAACTTCACTCGGTCCCGCGGGCATATCAATCGCGATGCCGTCGGTTTGAATTAATTGCTTCGCCACCGTCACGTAGGCATTACCCGGTCCAAAAATTTTATCAACTTTTGAAACCGTTTTTGTACCGTATGCCATTGCAGCAACCGCCTGTACGCCGCCAATTTTGAAAATATTTTTTATACCGCACAAGCGTCCGGCATAAAGCAAGGCAGGATGCACAAAACCATCTGCTTGGGGCGGTGTACAAAGTACCACGTTTTTGCAACCGGCAATCATTGCCGGCACACCTAGCATTAAAACGGTAGAAAAAAGCGGCGCAGTGCCGCCCGGAATATATAGGCCAACGTTCTCGATGCCTACACTTTTGCGCCAACATTTTATGCCGGCTTGTGTCTCAATAATTTTCTTTTTCGATTTTTGGGCTGCATGAAAAATAAAAATGTTTTTATAAGCTGTGTCAACTGCTTTTTTTAAATCCGCATCTAAAGCTTCAGCACGATTTTTTTCGACGGCATTCACCGAAAAATTTTCTAAATCAATTTTATCAAATTTTTTTGTGTATTCTGAAACAGCAGCGTCACCACGTGTACGCACGTCGTCGAGAATGTTTTGCACGACCGGACGCAAAGCAGTTAAATCCAATGCCGGACGTTTCAGTAATTGAAAAATTTCGGAAGGATTTTTTTTATCGAAGGTTATAATTTTCATATTTAATGTACAATGGACACCGAACACCGGACATCGGACAAAAAAATCTATCGTCCATTGCCTATTGTCCGGTATCCAATTTAAAGAATCAACTTCTCAATCGGCACCACCAAAATACCTTGCGCACCGACAGCTTTTAAATCGTCAATCACTTCCCAAAATTTATTCTCGTTCAACACGGAATGAATCGCAGACCAACCACTCGTAGCTAACGGCACAACCGTCGGACTTTTCATACCGGGCAATATCGCCGATACTTTTTCAATCGCTTCATTCGGCACATTCATAACGACGTACTTATTTTTTTGCGCCGCCATAACAGCATTTAAGCGAAAAACAATTTTATTTAAAAGTTCACGTCTGTCTTTCGATAAATTTTTGTGCGCCACCAAAACCGCTTCCGATTTCAAAACCGTTTCAACTTCTACCAATCCATTGCTGAAAAGCGTTCCGCCTGAACTTACAATATCAAAAATACCGGCGGCTAAACCAATAGTAGGCGCAATTTCTACAGACCCACTGATAAGGTGTACATCGGCTTGAATATTTTTTTCGGCGAGATAATTATTTAGAATATTCGGATAAGAAGTCGCAATTTTTTTTCCTTGAAAAAATTCGGGTCCGGAATACTTCACATTTTTCGGAACAGCGAGGCATAAACGACAGCGACCGAAATCCAATCGCATGACAGTATCTATTTGTACACCGCTTTCAATCACGACATTTTCGCCTAAAATTCCTAAATCTGCAGTGCCGTCGGCGACGTATTCCGGAATATCATCGTCGCGGAGATACAAAACATCAATCGGAAAATTAGCGGCAGAAGCCATGAGCGAAGATTTTCCGGAACGAATGTCAAAACCACATTCATTTAAAAGTGCCGACGATTTTTCGCTCAATCGCCCCGATTTTTGAATCGCTATGCGTAATTTATTTTTCATTTTTCATTTTTTAAGCTATGAGCTATGAGTTTTTTACTTAAGCCTAAAAGCCGGAAGCTCAAAGCTGATAGCTCAAAGCCAAACAAAACGAGACTTATCGAATAAATCGGTAAGTCTCGTTTTTTTATTGAAAACAAACGCATGAGAGTCACCTATTCGTTGCCGGACAACAAAGTTAAATGATGATGGTGCATAAGTTTAACAGAAAGCATAATAGATTTTTTTTCTCAAAAGAGAAATGCCTGCCGTGAAGCAGGCATTTACTTAAATGAATAGCGGGTGGTGAAGGACGGAATCGAACCGCCGACACAAGGATTTTCAGTCCTTTGCTCTACCGACTGAGCTACTTCACCTAATCGTCAATTTACCGGGCAGCCTAACACCAGCCGAATATTCGTTTAAGCGGTGCAAAGATATAATTCTTTTTTGAAAAAACACAAAAATTTGCACCTATTTTCATGGGTATTTTTTTATCTTTTCAGAAAATGAATTTTTTATATTGTTTCATCAATTTTTTTTCAAAACTCAAAACAAAATGCCCTTAAATTAGCTTTACTAAATGGAACAGCAAATTTTCGAAATTTTAATTACGAATTATAAACTATGGAATGG
>JAYTIA010000287.1:0-5003 GCA_043732145.1 Saprospiraceae bacterium | reverse complement strand
TAAAAGTAGTTAAATTTTTCTGAAATTAAGATCATTTAAAAAAAAAATTTAAAATTTTAGGGCTTCACTCTGCTCGCTTATAGTCTAATTAATTAAATAAAAAAAATTAATCGCCGGCGAAAGTTTGAAAACTTTAGTCAAATATCGGCAGGTCAATGATCTGCGTGTAATTGTTTGATTATTAAAATTTTAGCACAAAAAAAGGCAGGTCAGAGAGACCTGCCGATATTGCATGAAAGTCAGAGACTTTCATGAGCGTTTGCGTTTTTTAGAAAAAGAAGGTGCACGAGCGGGCATATAGCTAAAACGGCATTCAGAGATTTGACTAAAATAAATTGTGTGCATTAGCTAAAATTTATTCTAATTGTACTATTTTTAAACTTTCAACCTAAACAAGGAATGAGAAAGAAATAAGTTCCATCGTTAGACTTAATTCTACCGGCAAAACTTATTTCTTTCGCATTCCTAAGCAACATAAGGAACCGGTTGTTGTCACTGTTTTTTATTAAATTATTCTCTTTTAATCTAAAAATTTATTTATTAAATGAACAAGCTCCTATCAAAACTACTGTTTTTGTTTGTATTTATTTTTCCCGTCCTATATTCTGAAGCGCAAGATTTGGCGAGCAGTGTAAAAAAAATTACTTCCGTAGAAGGCATTACGGAATACTCATTGTCAAACGGTTTGCGCGTTCTGATGTTTCCGGATGCATCGAAACCGACTATTACGGTCAATATCACTTATTTGGTCGGTTCAAACTCTGAAGGATACGGCGAAACCGGTATGGCGCATTTGCTCGAACACATGGTGTTTAAAGGCACAAATACACGACCTGATGTATCAAAAGAATTAAACGATCATGGTGGCCGCTTTAATGGCACTACTTGGGTAGATAGAACCAATTATTTTGAAACGTTCACTGCAACGGATGAAAATTTGAATTGGTCTTTAGAAATGGAAGCAGACCGAATGATTAATTCGCGCATTGCCAAAAAAGATTTAGAAACAGAAATGACTGTTGTACGCAATGAATTTGAAAGTGGAGAAAACAACCCGGGCGGCGTTTTATTTCAACGCATCCTATCAACAGCTTACCTGTGGCACAATTACGGTAAATCAACTATTGGTAACAGAGCAGATATTGAAAACGTGCCGATTGAAAATTTGCAAGCCTTTTACCGCAAGTATTATCAACCCGATAATGCCGTCTTGCTTGTTGCCGGTAAAATAGATGAAGCAAAAACAGTAGCACTCATTGCAAAAAATTTTGGAGCTATTCCAAAACCTACGCGCATTCTGCCAACAACCTATACAACCGAACCTATTCAAGACGGTGAACGCTCCGTTACACTCCGAAGAGTAGGTGACATACAAATTGTTTCTTGTGCTTATCACATTCCCGCCGGTTCCCACCCAGATTTTGCCGCCGTCAGAATTATGACAGATATATTGGACGAAGATCCGGCAGGCAGATTATATAAAGCGTTGGTCGAGACAAAAAAAGCTGCCAATGATTACGGCGAAATTTTACAGGTTAAAGAACCGGGTATGGTTTTTTTCGGTGCCGAAGTCAGAAAAGAACAATCGTTAGATGCGGCAAAAACGGCTTTAATCAATGCGCTTGATTCTATGGCACTCGTTATGCCTTCAAAAGAAGAAGTTGAGCGATATAAAACACAGGATTTAAAAGGATTAGAAGAACTTTACAGAAACAGTGAACGCGTAGGCGTTGCCATGAGTAATTATATTTCGATGGGCGATTGGCGTTTGTTTTATTTGTACCGCGATGCTTTGCGTAAAGTCACACCTGAAGACGTTTTTCGGGTATCAAAAACTTATTTGAAACCATCAAACAGAACGGTGGGTATATTTATTCCGGAAGCAAAACCGGACAGATCGGAAATACCCGCAGTTCCCGAAATTTCGGGGATGGTAAAAGATTACAAAGGCGAAGCCGTTATTGCTGCAGGTGAAGCATTTGATCCGTCCATGACAAATATTCAAAGCAGAACACACAAAGGTAAAACAACGGGAACCGGAATTGATTATGCTTTTTTACCTAAAACAACACGCGGTGCTACAGTTTCCGCTAATTTAACTTTGAGATTCGGTGATGAAAAAAGTTTGTTTAACAAAAAAACGATTGCCGATCTTCTTGCTTCTATGTTGCAAAAAGGTACTAAAACAAAAACGGAACAACAAATAAAAGATGAATTAAATAATCTGAAAGCAACTTTACGTATTTTTGGTGGAGAAGGTAATGCTACTGTTACTTTAGAAACGATTAAAGAAAATTTGCCCGCAGCTTTAAGTTTAGTGAGTGAATTATTGACACAATCTACGATTCCGGAAAAAGAATTCGAACAATTGCGTCAAGAACAGCTTTCGGGTTTAGAACAACAAAAAAGCGAACCTCAAGCCTTAGCTCAAAACGAATTGAACAGATTATTAAATCCGTATCCGAAGGGTGATATAAGAAGCAGTATGAGCGTTGACGAAGAAATCGAAGCCGTAAAAACGGTTAAATTAGCGGATGTCAAAAAATTTTATATCGATTTTTACGGCGCATCTAATGCCACTCTTGCGGTTGTCGGAGAATTTGATGAAGCAGCCGTTAAACAAGCTGTTGAAAAAGGTTTAAGTAATTGGAAATCAGCCGCACCTTACAAAAGAGTGGAACACAAATTCACTGATATTACTAAAACGGAAAAAATAATGAAAACGCCCGACAAAGCTAACGCGATGTTCATGGCAGGTATGAATATTAAAATGAAAGATACAGATGCCGAGTTTCCGGCACTATATATGGGTAATTGGATTCTGGGTGGCGGTTCGTTGAGTTCGCGTTTGGCGGATAGAATCCGGAAAAAAGACGGTCTCAGTTACGGAGTCGGTTCTTTTTTCAATGCGCCTTCTTTAGACAACGATGCTTCTGTATTTTTTTACGCCATATATGCACCTGAAAATCTTTCTAAATTAGATGCTGCATTTAAAGAGGAAGTGACGAAAATTACGACCGGCGGCGTTACAGAAAAAGAATTGGCAGATGCGAAAAAATCTTTTCTGCAACAACGAATGATAACAAGATCACAAGACAGAAGCCTTGCCGGTAAACTCAATAATTATTTATACATCAAACGCGATATGGCTTGGGATATTAATTTTGAAGAACAAATCAATAAAATTACTGTAGCCGATGTTAATGCCGCCTTGAAAAAATATATTGACTATAATAAAATAACTATGGTTAAAGCAGGTGATTTTGATAAATCCGCTAAACCGTAATTTTACGTTTTTTGATAAAATAAAAGAAATGCGTGTTGAAAAATAAATTTTCAACACGCATTTCTTTTATTTTAAAATCAATTTTAAATTTTACTTTTGTAATTCGTAATTCGTAATTCGTAATTCGTAATTGAATATGGTTGAACTCTACAAAATTTTTCAAAAACATCCGCACGTTTGCATCGATACGCGCAAAATAGAACGCAAGTGTATTTTTTTTGCATTAAAGGGAAAAAACTTTAACGGTAACGAATTTGCGCATAAAGCGCTTGAACTTGGCGCAGCTTATGCCGTTATTGATGAAGCAGATAAAAAAATAGATGACCGTTTTATTCTCGTGCCGGATGTTCTCACAGCCTTACAAGATTTGGCGCGACACCACCGCCGACAATTTCGGTTTCCGATAATTGCTATCACCGGTTCGAACGGCAAAACGACAACAAAAGAATTGTGCGCTGCTGTGATGAATGAACAATACCGTACACTTTTTACGCAAGGTAATTTGAATAATCATATCGGCGTACCACTCACTTTGTTGCAACTCACCAACAAACACGATGCGGCAATTATTGAAATGGGTGCGAATCATCAAGGAGAAATTGATTTTTTGTGTCGCATCGCCGAACCTACGCACGGACTTATCACTAATATAGGTAAAGCACATCTTGAAGGTTTCGGTGGATTGAAAGGCGTGAAGCGCGGTAAATCAGAAATGTATCGGTGGTTGGCTGCACATAAAGGAACAATTTTTGTGAATGAAAGCGAAAGATTTTTGAGGACTTTAATTCCGGAAGAAGGACGGAAAATTTTTTATAAAAAATCGCAAACATTATCCGGTAGCGGCATTCCTTACCGTGTCAGATTAGAAAAAATAAATCCGTTTTTAAGCGTACAATTTCGCGACGAAAACCATAATTTGTGTAGCATTGAGACGCAATTAGTCGGCGAATATAATTTCAACAACCTCCTTACCGCCATCACTATCGGAAAATATTTTAAAGTGCCCGGTAAAAAAATTGTGAAAGCCTTGAGCGAATACGTGCCGGCAATGAATCGTTCACAAATTTTAAAACGTCCGGACGGTTCAACAATTATTCTCGATGCTTACAACGCAAATCCGTCTTCTATGCAATCCGCTTTGTTGAATTTGGTTTCCATGCCGCAAAAAAATAAGATCGCCGTCATCGGAGATATGTTTGAACTTGGCGAGGACAATGTAAAAGAACATCAAGCTATTGTAAACTTCGCTCAAAAATTATCTCTGAATCAATTTGTGACAGTCGGAAAAAATTTTGCACAAATTAACGACAATAAGTTTTTCTTTGAAACAACAGATGAAGCACAAGTATGGTTTTCAAAACAAACTTTCGACGCCAATACTTGTATCCTTATAAAAGGTTCACGCGGCATGAAAATGGAAAATCTATTGAAATAAGGATGAATAATGAATGATGAACGATGAATTTTTGTAATCGCACAAAAAAAACGGCTATTTAATAAATAATTGGTGAACCGGCATTATTTTTAACCAAAATTTTATCTAGTCGGTTGGTCGGTTAGTCGCTTGATCGGTTAGTTTAAACGTTTAGACTAACCGACCAAGCGATTAACTGATCAACCGACTGTAATCAACTATTAACTAAATTATGTCTCAATCACCGGCAGATACAATAAAACCGATTGTCGTAAAGTCCGACACAATGCCTTCCGCGATTCC
>JAYTIA010000286.1:0-5015 GCA_043732145.1 Saprospiraceae bacterium | reverse complement strand
TGAGTCTGTCACCATAACTGAAAAAACAAAAAGCATTTCGTAATTTTTACGAAATGCTTTTTGTTTTTTCAGTTAAAAAGAATATATTTGAAACTGATTACGCTTTACAAATTGCGATTAATGCGTCATCATTCGTAATTTATCATTTATTGAACCGATTTTATCCATGAGCAAAAACTTTTTCTTTATCGCTTTTACACTTTTTTTTTTATTTTTTTGCGGCGTAGCCTCCGCACAAACGACAGATTTAAAAAATAAACCGCTTGGCTTTCAAAACGCAAAAATTTCCGACATCACACCTACAAACGTTACGGCACCCGACGTAAAAAAAATTATTGAAGAAGATAAAAAAGATGTGACACGCCAACGTTTTGCCGTACCGCAATCGGTGGCATTTAATTTCAATAAATCGGCAACAATACTCGAGAACGTCAATGGGCGGCGTGTTTATTTGATGCGTTTACAATCAGATAAAGCAGTATCGCTCGCATTTACTTTGGAAAATTTAAATATAGGCGTTGATGAAAATGTATTTATTTATGCCGCAGACGGCAAACACAACTTTGAGCAATTAGCTTTGAGCAATACGCCTCTATCTGACGGCAGCTCAAAGCTCAAAGCTCAAAGCTCAAAGCTCATGAGTGATTTCATACAAAGCGATGATGTCATCATAGAATTTAATCAACCGAGTTTTGCATTAATAAAAAATCCTTTTACTATTACGAAACTTTGGTACGGCTACGGCGGCTTAGCTATAAACGGTTTCAATAGTTCTGCAACTTGTGAAGTAAATATGGCTTGTGCAACAGATTTACAAAACCAAAAACGTGGCGTTGTGCGCATCATTGCCGTCATGAATGAAGGTTCGTTTTGGGGCGGAGGTTCACTTCTCAATACAACAAAAGCAGATGGCACACCGTATATCCTCACCGCTTTTCATATAGGCGACGGCTTAACACCCGATTATACGCAGTGGAAATTCAGATTCAATTATGAATTGCCTACGTGCGCCAATTCTACGACTGAACCTCAAGGCACAACAATAGTAGGTTGTACTTTTCGCGCCGGTTTGCGCGACGACGATTTTGCATTACTTGAACTCAGTCAAAAAGTTCCGACTTCTGTCAATGCTTTTTTTAATGGTTGGTCACGAGATACAGTTAATTTATCCAATAAAACAGCTATCATTCACCATCCTTGGGGAGATGTCAAAAAAATTACGCGCAGCACACATACCCAAAGCATTGTCACAACATCCACTAATTGGACAAACGGGACGGTAACATCGCCATACTCGCATTTATTATGCCCGATTGATAATGGTACTTTAGAACCCGGTTCGAGCGGCTCACCTATGTTTGATGCTAACGGCAGAATTGTTGCGCAATTGCATGGAGCTGATGCAAACGCAAATGCGCCATGCAATGTTACTTTCGGAGAAGGCGGACGTTTTGCAAAATCGTGGGATGGCGGCGGCACACCTGCCACCCGTTTGAAAGATTGGCTAGACCCTTTGCAAACAAATCCGCTTACGCTTGACGGTTTGAATAATGTAAAATATGTCGTAAGTGGTCACGTCAATTTTTGGACAAATGCGCCAATGAATAACGTGAAAGTAGTTATTGGCACTGATTCGACGACAACAGACTCAAACGGTTATTTTTCTTTTCCGAGTATTGCAGCCGGTACAGCTTTAAATGTGCGCATCGAAAAACCCGACACTTACGATAACGGCGTTGACGCAACGGACATTTTGATTCTGCGTAGGCATTTAATTGGTGTCAGTACATTAGATAATTCAATTTATAAAGTAATTGCTGCCGATATAGATCAGTCCGGCGATGTAGATGCTACGGATTTGTTGCTTTTGCGCCGATTTATTCTCGGCATCTCCACTACATTACCGGGAACGCCTTGGAAATTTATCCTTAAATCTTTGGCGACCGGCGCGAATACTTATCCGCCGGGAGTGAGTTTTAATAACGGTTATATTTTTTCAAGCAGCGTCACGAATTTTGATATTCAAGGCATTAAAATCGGCGATATTGATGGTTCGGCGAATTATTAACCCTAATTACGAATTACGAAATTAAAACTCACTAATTCTTTTTTGTAAATTTTAAATTAGGTTACTTTAAAACCAAATCGTGCGTTTTATTGTTACTCTTATGTTTGATTTTATCAGAACAATTCTCATCCAATAAAAAATATGACAGCGACAGATCTTCATATAAACGCTATTTCGCAAGAACAATTAGCTTTGATAAAAAACGCGGCGCGTGATTTTGCCGAAACCCATATTCGTCCGAAAGTAATGGAATGGGATGAAGTGCAACATTTTCCGAAAGACATTATGCACATGATGGGTGAACTCGGCTTTCTCGGCGTGTTAGTACCAGAAGAATATGGCGGCGCGGGTTTGGAATACAATGCTTATGTAACAGTGATTGAAGAAATTGCAAAAGTTTGCGGTTCCATCGGTTTGAGTGTGGCGGCGCATAATTCGTTGTGTACCGGACATATTTTAACTTTTGCCAACGAAGAACAAAAACACCGGTGGTTGCCGAAATTAGCGACCGGAAAACATATCGGCGCGTGGGGATTGACCGAAGCTAATACCGGTTCCGATGCCTTGCGCATGACGACAACAGCAGTTCAAGACGGTGATTATTGGATAATTAACGGTGCAAAAAATTGGATCACGCACGGAAAAAGTGGTGATATTGCAGTGGTATTAGCGCGCACCGGTGAACTTTTAGATTCGCACGGCATCACAACTTTTGTCGTTGAACGTGGTACACCGGGGTTTCACGGCGGAAAAAAAGAAAATAAACTCGGCATGCGAGCGAGCGAAACGGCAGAAATGATCTTCGATAACTGTCGCGTACACAAAAGTCAAATTCTCGGAAATATTGGTGACGGTTTTGTGCAAGCGATGAAAGTTTTAGACGGCGGACGTATTTCTATTGCTGCACTGTCATTGGGTATTGCGCAAGGTGCTTACGAAGCATCCGTAAAATATTCAAAAGAACGCCACCAATTCGGCAAACCTATTTCAAGTTTTCAAGCGATCGCTTTTAAATTAGCAGATATGGCAACGCGCATCGAAGCATCGGAATTGTTGGTGCGTCAGGCAGCAGATATGAAAAATGCCGGAAAAAAAATGACGAAAGAAGCAGCCATGGCAAAATATTTTGCGTCCGAAGTTTGTGTTTGGGCATCGAATGAAGCGGTACAGATTTTTGGCGGTTACGGTTATACAAAAGATTTTCCGGTAGAAAAATTTTACCGCGATTCAAAATTATGTACTATAGGTGAAGGCACAAGTGAAATTCAAAAATTGGTGATTTCGAGGGAGATTTTGAAGTGAAAATTAAATCAGCTTTATTTTTCGCATTACCTCATCAATCACCTCCTTACTTTTCGGTATAACTCTACTACTCTGACGCAAATTAGAAGTCGTGAGCAATACACCTTGTCGCGAAAAAAAGCAAACCGATTTACCAATATTCGAAAAAGTTAACTCGTCGAACAACGATTGCATTTGACGCAAAACATAAGCCGCTTCCGTCGTTTGGCAATTGAACCAAATTTGTTTGTTCGGATAAAGTGCGTTCAAATCCGGTGTCGTTAAAATTTCGATGAAAGATAATAAAGAAGTTTTTTCGGCATTAATAAAGCCTATTGATGCGTTCAAATGTTTATAAATAAAAACCAGCGCATCTGTATCTGCTTCTCGATAATAAAATGACAGGTTCGGCAAACTTTGTAAGTTTATATCCTCTCTATCTTTATTTTTACCGTAGCGCCGTTGCTGTTCGCTCACATAATGCAATGCTTCGTGTGCGAATCGGTGTTGAATATCGGTGAAGCCGTCAATCGGATGTAATTCAAAATCTTCGATAGCGTGTTTTATTTCCGCTAAAAGTTCATCTAAATACGCTTGCCTGTCCGCGTGTTTTAAATCTAAAATTGTTTGTCGCACTTCTATTTTGAATTGCGCAAAACGTTCTTCCAAAACTTGTTTGAATATTTCAAGACTCCCGAAATTATAAGTTCGAGAAAAATTACTTTCTAAAGTCGTTAAAAACAAACGCTCATGTTCAAATCCATGCGGAGATAAGTGCATCTTTAATGATGGGTGATGAGTGATGTCTAATAAATGATATTTCTTTAAATTTAAAAATAAAACAAGATTTTCGACATCGAATCATTTATGGTAGTTGTTATTATTTTATACCCGGTTGTTTCAATTCGTCCGAAGTTTTTTTTGCTGTCGTTACCATCTCACGCACATCAGCCAATAATTTTTTTGCATCGAAGATGATACCATCTTTAATTGTATATTTTACACCACCAACGCGCACGGCTTCATTTTTTTCGTTCAACTTAATTACGCCGGTGCCGTACAAAACCTGCAAATTTTCCAAAGGATTTTCTTCAACGATGACAAAATCGGCAAGTTTACCAACTTCAACAGAACCAATATCGCGTTCCATGCCGAGTGCTTCCGCGCCATTGAGGGTTGCCGATTTAATTACTTCAAGCGGATGAAAGCCGGCTTCTCGCAGCAATTCCATTTCGCGGACGAAAGCAAAACCGTAGAGTTGAAAAATAAAACCGGAATCTGTACCGGTCGTCACACGTCCGCCACGATTTTTAAATTCATTAATGAAAGCCATCCACAAACGATAATTTTCTTTCCACGCCACTTCTTGTTCCGTTCCCCAATTATTCCAATAACTTCCGTGCGATACGCGACTCGGTTGATAAAATTTCCAGAGACTCGGCAAAGTATATTCCGAATGCCATTCGGCAGTGCGCGCGCGCATCAAATCGCGATTAGCTTCGTAAATATTAAAAGTCGGGTCAATCGTATAATTCAACGCAATGAGTTCATTCATCACTTTATTCCATTTATCGCTAAATGGTATGGCGGCTTGCTTCCATAAGTTACCGGCTTCTTCAAACCGATTTTTTTCGTTGGAATAAATATAACCCGCCGGATAATTTTG
>JAYTIA010000285.1:0-1837 GCA_043732145.1 Saprospiraceae bacterium | reverse complement strand
ACAAAGATTTATTAGTTGCTTCACTGCCAATATTGTCTGTGTTGCCTTGAACACGAATACGGGAATTGGAAAATCCGCGTGCTAAATCCACCATTTCTCTATCAACGATGTATTTTGCGTTTTCGTCCAATTGATATTCGCCGCTTCGGAAAGTAATACTTACTTGTTTTGTCGCAATCGCTTCTTTATTTGCCACTTCGGAAGTTACAGCAGTAAAAGTTTTTTGACCTTCAGCAGCATTAGTGTTTCCGGTTAAATTGGTAGCTTTAATGACACTTGGGTCAGAAATAAAACGCCAAGAAGGCGTTTTAGCGTCGGCATAGCCGAGACGTTTATATACATCGGTCATGCGATTATACAACATCTCTCCGGTTACGTTTTTATAATTCGGATTTAATCCGAAAAAATTCATGTTATCGCCGTGCGTACACAAACGCACGTTATTGATAGATTTTATATTCGCATCAAGCGGCGTTCCGGAAAATGCATCAGTGAGTATTTGTGCTGCTTTTTGTTTTGCTGCCGGATTTGTATTTATTTCCGCTGCACCTTTCATCCAACCTTCATAAAGTTGTTGCAACTTATCGCGATTAGCGTTGACCCAACTGCGTTTTGCAATAAAAACATCGGCGATAATATTAGAAGCAGAGCGCGTACTTTCTAAAACACGCGAGCCCGGCACAGCTGCCAAACATTCTTCATCACTCGGTGACCACACTACTGCCGCATCAACTGTTTTAGCTTTAAAAGTTTGTGCCGCATCTAAAGCAGTAGGTTGTTTCACGATTTCTACATCTTTTCCGGTCAAACCGCCGGCTTCGAGTAACCAAAGCAAAAATGTATGAGAAGGCGTGAGTTCAGCCACTGCTATTTTTTTACCGCGCAAATCCGATACTTTAGTTATATTTCGCTGAACAACAATTGCATCACCGCCACGCGACCAATCGGCTTGAAAAACCACGACCGGATCAAAATCTTTGAGTGCTGCCGATTCTGTCGGAAAAGCATCGGCTGTTGTCCACAGTAAATCTACATCACCTTTTTTCCATGCGGCACGACTTGCATCAAAATCATCTAAAACTTTGAAACCGACTTTAAAACCATAATCTTTGAAGAAACGGCTTTTTTCTGAAGGCTCGAAACCTTCGTTGAAATATTGTCCGCCGACATATCCTCCCCAAGTTACAACACCGATTTTTATTACATTCGGATCTTTGTCGTAAGTACGAGAAGCAACAGTTGGACCTGTTCCGGTCGAAGATGTAGCTTCTTGAGAATCTTTTGCTAATTTTTTTCCGGCTTCGGTATTGTTCATCACATACTTAAAACCGAAATAAACTGCACCTACAATTAAAAGAGTAATTATAAATTTTGAGAACGTTGTTAATCTTCCCATGGATGAAAGTTGTTTTTGACCACGATGTTCATTATTAAAAGATTAGTAAGATTTATTACTATTCAATAAAAAATCTTACTAATCTTTTAATACTGAAAATCGTGGTTTTAATTTAAAACGCTAATGTAAACATTTTTTAAAAAATTTAAAGCATTTATCAAACAAAAAAAATTGCGTAAAGAAGTTAATTTCTATACGCAAATTTTTTTATTAGAATTTAGAAAGCAAT
Source organism: Saprospiraceae bacterium (assembly GCA_043732145.1). Lineage (GTDB taxonomy): Bacteria > Bacteroidota > Bacteroidia > Chitinophagales > Saprospiraceae > JAAFJT01. The sequence continues at coordinate 212 of JAYTIA010000285.1, read as the reverse complement.
TCTAATTTTTAATCCTTTATACCTTAAACACGTCTTCGGAAAAGTTGACGCAATTGCTGTTCAGGCAGCGTCAAATATTTATCATCTTCGAGTAGAAACATGACATCAGATAAATTATCAAGACACAAATCTAATTTCATGTGTTCCAAAATATAAATAGACCGACTCATACTTTCTACTTCCGAAAAAAAGCGTGCGTGTGACGACGAACC
>JAYTIA010000284.1:0-1840 GCA_043732145.1 Saprospiraceae bacterium | reverse complement strand
CGGAAGAACAGATGAAAAAATGGCCGAAATTGCGTCAAAGAATGCAAAACGAAATGATGAATCGCGGAAATAACGGTAATATGCACCATGGCTCGGGTATGCGCGGCGGCGGAATGCGCCCAAATGATTATGGTGTGAATCATCAATAATAGTAGTTAGTTATTAATGGTGTTTTCAAAAAAATAAAAAACTGCTTAGAGGAATTTAATTTTCTTTAAGCAGTTTTTTTTTATATAATTTTAAAATCCAAAAATCCAAAAACCTAATTGCTTCGTATATAAAGTTATTGACCGTATAAATAAAAAAAAAGGTCAATGAGTCTTATAAGTTCCATATTTATTAACTAAATCACAAAACTTTTAATCATGAAAAGAATTCCTCTTTTGCTGATGAAATCTGCAGTTGTTGCAGCGTTGGTTTCCGCTATCGGTTACTACGGCGTTGAGTCACGTTACTTAGAAGCATCGAGTCACCGCGAGGCTCCGTTGATTGCAACTGACCCGCAAGCTGACAATACCGATTTGTATGCGTTCCGCAGTCCGGATAATCCAAACACGGTAACTATTATCGCCAATTATATTGGCTTAGAATTGCCGCAAGGCGGACCAAATTATGCACAGTTTGGTACAAATATTAATTACGACATTCACGTAAAAAACAACGCTGTAACAAAAGGGGATGATATCACTTATCGTTTTACTTTTAACATCACCAATGAAGATCCGACAACTTTTTTCAATATTCGTTTAGGAAAACAAAATTTGAAAAATACTTACACGCTTCAAAAAAGTGTAAACGGTGGTGCTTTTACGACGATTGTAACAAATGGTGTTGTACCGCCGCCGAATATTGGTCCGCGTTCAATCGGTGATCCGACCGCAGGTCTCGGAAAATCTTATCAAACTTTAATGGATAACGCCATTATGAAAGCATCTTCTGGCGAAACAGTTTACGCCGGACCAGCTGATGATCCATTCTTTGCTGATATTGGTGGTATTTTCGATTTAGGTGGTGTGCGTCAAGGTACAGGTTTAGCGCGTGACGGTTTGGGTTGTACAAATGTTCACTCTATTGCTTTACAAATTCCTATTGCATCATTGCAGAAAGACGGCAAAACTGTTGACCAAGCTAAAACTATTTTAGACGGCGATTTCGTCATCGGTGTTTGGGCTTCGGCAAGTCGTCAACAAATTCGCACAATTGATACACTAAATTTCAAGGCAACGAATAGTGGTAATTATGTTCAAGTCAGTCGTTTGGGTATGCCTTTAACCAACGAAGCGATTATTCCGATTGGTATGAAAGACAGATGGAATTTTTCATTGCCGGGTGTTAATGAAAGTGTGTTCGAGCCGAATTTTACAAACCCTGAATTAGCATTGTATATGGATAATCGTTTCTTCGGTCCGGCTGTTCCGGGATTGAATCGTTTGCGTATTCAAACTAAATCTCAAACAGTTTTGGGTGCAGTTGATTTCGGTTACGGTAAAGATGGTTTAAATGTTATCAAAGGTCATCCGGCAACAAAAGGTACGGCTTTGGATACAGCACTTTTCGGAAATTATTTATTACGCGCCGGCAATCCGCGTTCAGTAGATATTTTGCCGATATTTATGACAGGAGTACCGAATTTAGCGCCGTATCAATTGGCAGCAGGTAAAACACCGGGTAATCCGTTGACAGCAGGTAAACCTTTTATCAATAACTTTTTACCGACTTTCGGCGATATGTTACGCTTAAATATGGCAGTGCCTGTAACACCGCGCAACGATCCGAAATTTTCGAGTGAAGGTCTTCTTGCAGCAGCAGTTTTGGGTTTAACCGATCCGGCTTATACAGC
>JAYTIA010000283.1:0-12884 GCA_043732145.1 Saprospiraceae bacterium | reverse complement strand
ATGATATTTTTAATAAAGCATTTACAGAAAATTGGTAATAATGTTATAATAAATTATTATTTTTGTGATTAAAATTCGGATAATGCAGAAAGATAACGAATAACGAAAAGTATGACTAACGAACAATTTGCCGCCTATCTTTTAGATGAATCGCATCTATATACCGTCGGTTACGAGGAATTGAAAACCCTTGTAATGAATTATCCTTATTCCGCCAATTTGCGCGTCATGTTGTTGAAAAAAAGTTTGTTGGAGAAAAATAAAGACGCAGAGCGCAATCTAAGCATGGCAGCTACTTATGTTACTGACCGTCGTCAACTTTCTAAAACGGTGAAACGCTTGAAAAACCCGATAAAAATTTCCGATAACGTAGTATTGAGTGCGGATTTTTTAGAACTCACTGAGTTGAGTAATTTAGATAAAGTTTTGGCAGATAAAACAATACCGCTCGGTTTTACAAATACACCGGAAAAAGAAAAATCTTTAACTTTAGATTTACCGACGGAACAACCGACACCCCTTTCTTTAGATTTACCTTTGATCGCAACCGGTTTGGAAGCACGCGAAATTATATCCAATTTAGAAACTGATAATCAATTGTTGGCGCATCATGTCGAAATGAAGGCTTTTCAAGAAGCACTAAAAGAATTGCCTGCGACAGAAATAAAATCTGAACCGGCACACGAAATATTTGAATCTATTTCGGCAGGTAAAATATTAGATAATGCACTTGGAGAAGATTTAGATAAATACAGAGCGATACCGATAAATGATAATGATATTGACTTGCTGTACGCGTCATTATCCGAGAAAAATAAAAATAATGAAATAGAACAACACCATACTACACATTTAAATGCATCGGAAATGCCAATTGAATTTGAAATTACGAATACAAATAAAACAGTCATTAAAGAAGCACCTGAACTTGCTATCGAGTCTTTGCCGAAAGTGAGTTTCACGGTTTGGCTGCAACAATTCAGAGTAAATGAGCCACCCCTTGTGCATAAAATTGTAGAAGACAGACCTGCAGTTAGTGAGATGTCGCAAAAAGAAATCATAATACCTATAGAGACAACTCTTGCCGCTACTGATACAGATACGCAGGTAAACGTTCCAAGTACAACCGATACAATTGAAAACCATGAATCGGTTTTAGAACTTAAAGAAACCATTAAATCGCGCGCATCGAAAAAAGTAAAATTCGATAGCTTGGCACAATTATTTGAGTCAAGTGAGAGTGTGCCTGATAACCTTTTTGAGTCGCCGGAAAAAAAAGCTGCCGGTAATATCAACGAACATATAATTGCCGGAGATCATGACGATGACGATAAACCTTTAAACGGTCATGCAGAAAACAAAAAAAACGGTATGCACGACTTAGCCATCAAAAGTATTCTCTCAAATGACGAGATTCTATCGGAGACTTTAGCTGATATTCACTTCAAACAAGGAAATTTTGCTAGAGCAACTGAAATGTATGAACGATTAATGTTGCAAAATCCCGAAAAAAGTGATTACTTTGCGGCGAAAATTAATCAGAATATACAGAATGTACCTAATTAAATAATTAAGATCGAATATCGAACAGTGAATAATCTTTTTATACATTGATTGTCAATAATTTGTACAAATTCTGAGTGGTTTTCAATTTTCAATTTTCAATTTTCAATTATAAAAAATGTTAACAGTACTAACGATTTTAGTTGCCATCGTAGCGGCATTATTAATTATCTCCGTTCTCATTCAAAATCCGAAAGGCGGCGGTATTGATTCTACTTATGGTGCAGGAGCCAATCAAATGTTCGGTGCAGCACAATCTGCTGATGCGATTGAAAAAATTACTTGGGTTTTATTTACGGCGTTGGTAATTTTGTGTATCCTCTCTTATTTCTTTATCACTAAAAATACTTTAGTGAATGACGTTATTTTGAAATCGAAATAATTTTTGTTGTTTCTTGATAAAGATATTGGAATGTAAGGAATAAGAATTTAGACCTGTATCAAAAAAATTAAAACGGAGCAAAACTCGTATCGAGTTTTCGCTCCGTTTGTGCTTTTATGGCGTAATTTTTGAAAAAGTATATGTGAGGAATGATGAATGATAAATATCACAAGATTTATCATTCATCATTCCTCATTTGCTTTTTCAGAGTCATGAAATACATTATACATGATTTTATACATCGTCGAATATCCGAAAAAATATCATCCGGAGTTTTTTCGGCGCAAGTAATTTTTGTTTATATTCCCGGATTTACAAACCTTACCGAAACTTTAATGAAACAAGGTGTAGAAGGTGCGGAAATTTTATTGGATATTACAGGAAAGGTATTTCTAAAGCAATGCTTGGTATCGGCTAAGCACAAACACAACTCAGTTTATTTGAGCCGGCGTTAGCGTCGTTTAATAAAGCGTGCGATGAAACAGCTGCTATCAATAATCAACTCATTAAAGGTTATACGCTGGTAGCAAAAAGCGTTTAGTTCAGAAAATTCGGCAGAAGCGATCTCTTTGAACATTTATTAGGACTTTTAACACCAATAGCAGAAAAATTAGGGAATGAACCTTTGAAAAATCAAACTAATGAATTTAAAAAAATTGTGAGAGAAGGGTTAAAGGTTTAGATTGTTTTTTTTATTTGAAAGAATGAACTCGTATTACGAACGGGACTATGTTGTGACCTTGCTGATAGTTTTTTATTTAAATATTTGCTTAAATAATTAATCTTTCTTACCTTTGACCCTACAAACAAATTTGACAATGGTAAACGACACTTGCATACGATTACAGGCAGACGTAGTACAAATAAAAAATTGCCGAGAAAAATTAAAGGCTAACTCAAAATCATTTTTGCAGTTGGGGCAAGTTCTTGCGTTGGCAGGTAACGAGGTGCGACTGAAAATAATGTTTTTAATTGATGAGGAAAATGAACTTTGTCCTTGCGACCTAAGCGACATTTTAGGAATGAGCATTCCCGCTATTTCTCAACATTTACGCAAACTAAAAGACGGCAACATCATTGAAGCCAGAAAACTAGGACAAACTATTTTCTATTCTTTACGCAGTGAACATTTAAAAATTTTAAGACCATTTTTTAAAATTATCAATCAACAAAATTTGGCAACAGTATGACAACGACAACAAAAAATAGTAAAGGTTGGGTTGCAGGACTATTGATAGCAGTTTCAGCTTCTCTTTGTTGTATCACACCAGTTTTAGCATTGTTGGGTGGTGCAAGTGGACTTGCTTCTTCATTTTCGTGGATTGAACCATTCCGACCTTATTTAATTGAGTTGACCATTTTAGTTTTTGCATTTGCGTGGTATCAAAAACTTAAACCACAAAAGCAAGTGGATTGCGATTGTGAAGCTGACAACAAAAAATCATTTTGGCAATCAAAAACTTTTTTAGGAATTGTTACAGTAGTTGCATTATTACTAATTGCATTTCCGTATTATGCAAAAACATTTTATCCAAAACCACAGGAAATAAAAGTTGTGGTGATGGAAAAAACAAATATTCAGCAAGCAGTTTTTAAAATCAAAGGAATGACTTGTGAAAGTTGCACCCAACACGTAAACAGCGAAATTTCAAAAGTTAAAGGAATTGTTGCATTTCAAACTTCTTATGAAAATGCGAACAGCACTGTAAAGTTTGATAATAGCAAAACTTCTGTTGACAGCATTGCTGCTGCTATTAACAGCACAGGTTACAAAGTAGTTTCACAAACAGTAATAAATAAATAATGACAAAAACTATCATACTTCATTCAATAATTACTTGTCCTGTTTGTGGACACAGACAAGAAGAAACAATGCCAACAGATGCTTGTCAATATTTTTACGAGTGTATAAGTTGCAAAACACGACTTAAACCAAACCAAGGCGACTGTTGTATTTATTGTAGTTACGGGACAGTAAAGTGTCCGCCTATCCAATTAAGCAAATCTTGTTGCTGACAGAGAAGGGTATGCAGCTAACATTGGGTTTGCCAAAATACGGGCTGACGGAAGTTATCTTCAGTTTTTGTAATTATACTGTACCCACTTGCACACCTTCTTACTATTAAAAACACTAACGCTCGTGAAAATACCACGCTTTTTTCAAATCGTCCGGCGTATCAATACTGATAGAAGTATTTTCGGTTTCGGCTACACCAATTGTTAAACCGTTTTCTAACCAGCGCAACTGCTCTAATGATTCTGCTTTTTCTAACGTGCTTTGTTGGAATTGGGGCAATTTTAATAAAGTGCTGCCTTTGAAAGCGTAAAGACCGATGTGTTGATAAAACGCCGGCGTTGTTGCCGTAATTTTATCGCGCACGTAAGGAATTGCGTGGCGACTGAAATAAAGTGCTTTGTGATTCAAATCGAAAACAACTTTAACGATGTTCGGATTTTCTATATCTTCTGGATTGGTAATTTTTTTAGCGAGGGTTGCAATGTCAAAGGTTTGTGTTTTAATAAGTGCCACAACTTTATCTATATCATCGGGATTTATAAAAGGTTCATCCCCTTGAATGTTGAAGACTATATCATAATTAAAACCGGCTTTTTTTCCGGATTTATTGACAAGATTAGATGTCAAAGCTGCCGTATTCAATTCAAAAAAAACTTCCAAACATCTTTCCGTACCGTTTGTATGCGTCGGCGAAGTCATCACCACTTCACCACCGAAACTTTTTACGTTTTGCGCAATACGTTCATCGTCAGTAGCAACAATAATTCTATCTAAAGAATTTGCTTTTTGCGCTTGTTCATAAACGCGTTGAATCATGGTTTTTCCGCCGATATCCACCAAAGGTTTTCCATGAAATCTTGTTGATGCGTATCGTGCTGGTATGATGGCTAAAGTTTTAATTAGTTGAAAGTTGAAAGTTGAAAATTGAAAGTTATTCTAAAGTAATTGAAAGTTCAAAGTTGAAAGTCATTTTTTAAAAATTGAATTTGAAAAATGAAATACGAATCATTTTCAACTTTCAACTTTCAATTTTCAATTGATTACGCTTTTCCACTGCTGTTATTATTCACTGTCCGATAACTCTTTATCAAACCGCGTGTTGAGTGCTGAATAAAAGTGAGAATACGTTTTTTTTCGGGCGTATCGCGCACTTCATTTTCAACCGTATTGACAGCTTGGGACAAATTATTAGTATCAACAAAAAGTATTCTGTAAACGTCTCTAATATTATCAATTTGTTCGGTGGAATAGCCGCGCCGTTGCAAACCGACGCGATTAATACCGGCATAAGCTAAAGGCGTGCGTGCCGCCAAAATAAATGGCGGAATATCGCAAGGCACCAATGAACCGCCGCCGACAAAAACATCTTCGCCAATTTTTACAAACTGATGCACTGCTACCATACCGCCTAATCTCGCAAAATTACCGACTTCAATATGTCCGGCTAAAGTGACATTGTTGGCAAGAACAACATTGTCGCCGATAATACAATCGTGCGCAACGTGTGCATAAGCCATCACCAAACAATTTTTTCCAATAGCAGTTTTTCCGGTAGCACCTGTGCCTATATTAATGGTGCAATATTCTCTGACAACCGTATTGTCGCCGATATAGAGGTAAGTTTTTTCTCCTTTATATTTCAAATCTTGAGGAATTGTACCTAAAACCGCGCCTTGAAAAATTTTACAATTTTTTCCGATACGCGTACCATTCATGATATTGGCGTTAGGCGCAATCCAAGTATTGTCGCCAATTTCTACATCGGCTTCAACAAAACAAAACGGACTTATATTAACATTGTTACCGATTTTTGCATCGGGATGAACGCAGCTTAACGCATGAATGCTCATTTAAAATTAATTACTAATTACGAATTGTCAATTACAAATTACGAACTACGAATTACAAATTATAAGTTATCTATCAATCAAAATAACTAATAACCGATAACTAATAACCGATAACTAATAACCATTTATTGTTTTTTTGTAATAATTGCCGTTAATTCTCCTTCCGATACAAGTTTATCGCCGACGAAACAATTGCCTTTCATTTTTACAATACCGCGCCTGATAGGTTCCAGGAGTTCTAAAACCATAATCATAGAATCGCCGGGTACAACTTTATCTTTAAATTTGCAATTGTCTATTTTCACAAAATAAGTATTCCAATCACCCTCGCCCATTTTTAATAAAGCTAATACGCCACCCACTTGTCCCATCGCTTCGAGTTGCAAAACGCCGGGAAAAACAGGATTATTCGGAAAGTGTCCTTGAAAAAAGCCTTCGTTGATAGAAACTTGTTTAATACCGACGATTCTATCGTCTTGTACTTCTACAATTTTATCCACCATTAAAAAGGGAAAACGGTGCGGCAATTTTGCCATAATAGCATTAACGTCCATTATGGTTTTTGCGTGTAAATACTCACTTGGATTCATATTTTTTTTATTTTAAGTTTAGGTTAGTTTATTAGTTAATTGATTAAAATTGGAACAATCAGAATCAAAATCAATCCACCAATAAACCAATCAACTAACTAACCGACTAAAAGACTGTTTTATTAATTTAGCAAAAGCTACGTTGGCACCATGCCCGGGTTTATTCGCGATAATATGCCCTTTAATAAAATTTCCAACCAAGGCTAAATCACCGATAACATCTAATAATTTATGTCTTGCCGGTTCGTTATCGAAATGCAACTCGAGCGTATTTAGAATACCGCCTTTATCTACGGCAATTTTAGGTTTACCTATTTTCCGAGAAAGAATATCAAGTTCACTATCCGTCATAGGTTTATCTGCTATAACGATAGCATTGTCCAAATCGCCGCCTTTAATCAAACCTTGTTCTAAAAGTGTAAGTACATCATGCAAAAAAACAAAAGTACGACAAAGCGCAATTTCTTTATTAAAATGAGATAATTGTTTTAAACTTGCCGATTGCGGTTTCAGAATATCTGAATTAAAATCAATAGACACATCAATAATAAAATTCGGTGAAGGATATGCCGTTAGTTCTGTTTGTGTTTTCTCATCAAAAAAATAAAGTTTTTCTTGAATTTCCAAATACATACGCAAACAATTTTGAGTTTGTCTACCGGCTTTTTCAATCGCTCGCACAAAAAAAAGTGCAGAACCATCGAAAATCGGCACTTCCGGACCATCAATATCAATAATGACATTATCAATACCGTTGCCGCGCAAAGCGGCAAGTAAATGCTCAACGGTACTCACCGAAGCATTTTTTTTACTGATGACCGTACCGCGTGTAGTAAAACTCACGTTAGAAACATCTGCCTCTATAACTGCGCCATTCAAATCGGTGCGAACAAATACGTAGCCATGGTTAACCGGAGCGGGTTTTAAAATCAAATTTACATACTTTCCTGTATGCAAACCGATACCGCTCAATTGCACCGATGTTTTAATGGTTTGTTGATTCATAAAAATATTTCAACTTCATTGGCGCAAATATAAAAAATAGTGAGCGAATACGTTAATTTTATAAACAAGTTAGTTGCTCATGTATAATAAAAACTAAAAATTTAGAAGAATTTTGTTTTTTTTATCGTTTAATCAAACGTTGATTGTTCAATACATTCTATTTTTGTGCTTAGGAATGAGAAAGAAATAAGTTCTGCCGGTAGGGTCAATTATTTTATGATCAGAAATTTTATCTTTTAAGGCGAATACCGTATAATATTTAGCGCAAAAGATAAGCATTATGAACCTAATTGAATAAAGTCTATCGGCAGAACTTATTCCTTTCTCATTTTTTATTATTACTTTTAAAAAATACCCTGCACAAATTTATACATGAAAAAATTAATACTCCTTATTACCGGTGTTTTACAAACGATTTTTGTAAATATTTTATTTGCTCAAAATATTGCTTACCCACTTTATAATGAAGCGGCGTATAATATCGTTGACCGATTTGATATTTTGTACGGCAATAAATACCATTTGCACACTGACCAAAAAGGATATATCCGAAAAGATGTGGTAAAATTTATTATTGATGCCGACTCCTCGAACAAATTGTCTCCACTTGATAAAGCCGATGTCAAATATATTTTAAACGACAATCCCGATTATTTATCTCATTCAAACGATCAAGTAACTACACTTACCGGAAAACGCGTATCTGAATACGCTTCTCAAGATACTTTAACAAAATCTAAAAGTTTTTTCGGTCAATTCTATCGCCGCCCGGCAGATTTATGGTTTTTAGATACAAAGTATTTTGACTTGCGAATCAATCCGGTTTTGAATTTTCAAATCGGTAAAGATACAAAAGGTGCGGACGGTTTCATCTTTGCTAACACACGAGGAATTACCCTACAAGGTAGCATAGATGACCGCATTTTTTTTTATTCCGATATAATTGAAACCCAAGCGCGTTATCCAACTTTTGTAAGTGATTATGTAAAAAAATATGGCGTTGTACCCGGTACCGGTGAATATAAATCTTATGAAAGTAGTCTTTTCAAAGTCACAGACGGTTATGATTTCACAACAAGCCAAGGTTATATTGGCTTTAATGTGACCAAACATGTCAATGTACAATTCGGACACGGACAACATTTTTTGGGAGATGGTATTCGTTCTTTGTTGCTGTCTAATTTTTCAGGTAATTATTTTTTCTTGAGATTGAACACCAACGTTTGGAAATTTCAATATCAAAATATATTTGCCGAATTAGCAGCTTCAAATGTTGCAAACGGAGGAAGTGTACTTGGGAATAAAAAATATGTAGCAATGCACCAATTGAGTTATAACGTGACACCGAATTTTACACTCGGTGCATTTGAAGGAATTGTTTTTGAACGCGCCCAACAGTTTGAGATACAATATTTAAATCCCGTTATTTTTTACAGATCTGTCGAATACGGTTTGGGTAGTCCGGACAATGTTTTACTCGGCTTAAATTCAAAATGGAATATCAAAAATCGCATTTCACTTTATGGGCAATTTCTCTTAGATGAATTTGTATTTAAAGAACTCGTAACTAACAACAAAGGCTGGTGGGCAAATAAATACAGTTTGCAATTAGGCATAAAACACATGAATGCTTTGGGTATTGATCATTTAGACGGACAACTCGAGTATAATGTCGTTCGTCCGTATACTTATACGCATTTCGGCAACACAACGAATTACACGCACAATCTTCAACCGTTAGCACATCCGCTCGGAGCTAATTTTTCTGAATTGATCTACAGATTACGTTACCAACCTATTAATAAATTAGTGATTGAAGGTAGAATTTCAGTGGCGAATGTAGGAGAAGATTCAACGGGTAAAAATTACGGTAATAATATTTTACTGGATTATAACACCCACATTTCGGAATACGGCAACTATGTCGGGCAAGGCGTTCATGGTAATATTACAACCGTAAGTCTAGATGCTTCGTGGCAATTGTATCACAATATGTTTTTGAATTTTCAAACTTATGCGCGAAAAAAGACGAGCGACGACCCGACACGCGATCAATCTACATTTTATGTCGGCGGTGGTTTGCGCGTCAATTTTGCGATGTTACGACCTCAGTTTTAGTTATTAAAAATCCAATATCGTTTCTGATAGAAATTTTTTTAAAAACAACATTTTAAGCAGCTTGCAATAATAAAAATAATAAAAGCGTTTAGAAAAGTAATTTTATTTGATTAAAGGCAACATTAAAGTCCCATTTCACGTATAGAGAAAACTGTAATTTTAAAATCAAAACCTAAAATTTAATTTTATTTTTCAATCTTAATTTTTTAAACTTTCTCTGTAGTTGTTATGGAAAACCACATATTAATTGTTGATGATGAAGAAGTGATTAGAAGATCATTCAAAAGTGTACTGAGCGGTTTTAAAGATTATATTATTGACGAAGCCGTTGACGGATTAGACTGCATCGAGAAAGTCACCAAAAAAAAATACGATATTATTTTTCTTGACATCTCCATGAAACGTATGGATGGTCTGGAAGCATTAGATCGTTTGGTTTTAATGAATTCGGAAGCATCTATCATAATGATGTCCGGAAATGGTACGATTGAAGTAGCAGTAGAATGTGTAAAGAAAGGAGCGTTTGATTATTTGCAAAAACCATTAGACATCAATCGTATTATTATCACGATTGAAAATGCTTTGGATCGGTCGAAACTCATGAAAGAGAAAAAAGTTTTGACACGCAAAATCCAACGTTCAAAAGTCCAAGAAATAGTCGGCGAGTCGGATGCCATTAAAAAAGTGAAAGAACAAATTGATTTAGCTGCGCCTTATGATAATGCCGGCGTTTTAATAACCGGCGAAAATGGTTCGGGTAAAGAATTAGTTGCGCGGTGGATTCATGCCAAAAGTGTGCGCAGTCATAAAGAATTGATTGAAGTTAATTGTGCCGCCATGTCGGAAGAACTTATTGACAGCACTTTATTCGGCTCTGTAAAAGGTGCTTACACAAGTTCTATTCGTGACCAAAAAGGTAAATTTGCTTTAGCAGACGGCGGAACGCTTTTTTTGGACGAAGTCGGTGATATGAGTATGAACGCACAAGCAAAAATTTTACGCGCTTTGCAAGAAAAAATAATCACACCGGTGGGTGCAGAAAAAGATACAAAAGTAGATGTCCGAGTGATTGCAGCGACGAATAAAAACTTAAAAGAAGAAATAGCACGCGGCAGATTTCGTTTAGATTTGTTCAACCGTTTAGAAATGGTGCCGATTCACGTACCGCCTTTGAACAATCGTCGCGAAGATATTCCGGCTTTAGTTGATCATTTTGCGGCTAAGTTTTGCGAGGAAAATAGTATTCCCGAAAAAACCTTTACTACCGATGCGCTTGTTGCTTTAAAAAACATGGATTGGTCCGGTAATGTACGTCAACTGCAAAATGTTGTGATTCGATTAATTATTTTTACGGCAACTAAACAAATTATAGATGTGACAGACGTGAGAACGCATATTATTCCGGTTCAAGACACGCATAAATATGCCGAGTTATTTTTCAGGTACGAGAACATTGAAGATTTGCTGCGTTATGTTGCTTCCGAATATACAAGATTTACCGGTAGAACTGTTTTATAGATTTTTAGTGAGTTAGAGAAATAGTTGGTCAGTAGATTCAAAAATTTATATAAACGATGAACTGACGAAAACAAAAAAGGCAAAGGTTGTGTTTATTCACATTCTTTGCCTTTTTTTATATCTTTACGCCGATATTATGATGACTGATATTAAAAACATCATTCATCATTTATTATTCATTATTCCTAAACAATGATAGTAGTAACAGGAGCTTACGGATTTATCGGCAGTTGTATGATTTCTTATCTCAATCAAAAAAGCATTGCAAACATTGTCGCTGTTGATGATACTTTGCAATTTCATAAAGCCGTTAATCTGAGCGGCAAAAAATGCGTTGAACTCGTTGATAGAGAAAAATTTATTGCATGGTTCAGCCGTCATCTAAAAAAAGTTGAAGTCGTTTTTCATCTCGGAGCACGAACCGATACGACCGAGTTTGATTACGCGATTCATAAAAAATGGAATTTAGAATATTCAAAAAGTATTTATAAAATTTGTGTTAAAAACAATATTCCTTTTATTTATGCTTCTTCTGCCGCTACTTACGGCAACGGCGAAAACGGTTTTGAAGATACGCCGGAAGAACTGCCCTTTGTTTTAACGCCGCTCAATCCTTATGGCGTTTCAAAAAATGAATTTGATAAATGGGTTTTGGAGAAAGGACTTACTGATGATGGACTTACTGATAATAGAAATACACTTATCGATAATAAACTTACTGAAGATGGAAAAATATTTCTACCATCAGTAAATTCATCATCAATAAGTCCATCGTCAATAAGTAAATCGTCAGCAAGTCTAAAACCCAAAATCATTGGTTTAAAATTTTTTAACGTTTACGGACCAAACGAATATCATAAAGGACGCATGGCGAGCACAATTTTTCATTTTTTTCATCAAATTAGAAAAACCGGAGTAGTCAATTTATTTGAAAGTCATAAAGACGGTATAAAAAACGGCGAACAAAAACGCGATTTTATTTACGTCAAAGATGTTGTTGAAGTATTGTATTGGTTGTACAAAAATAAAAAAACTGTACCTTCGGGCATTTATAATTTAGGAACAGGCGAAGCGCGCAGTTTTAACGATGTTGTACTCAATGTTTTTAAAAATTTAGACGTGCCGGCGAAAATAAATTACGTGCCGACACCATTTGACATTCGCAATACGTATCAATATTTTACGGAAGCAAAAATGACTAAATTAAAAACAACGGCACATTATCCGCACAATTTTACTTCTTTAGAGGCAGGTATTGAAGATTATGTAAAAAATTATTTAATACCGAATAAATATTATTAGTCGGTTGGTAAGTTAGTTGGTTAGTCGCTAAGTCTAAGAATTTACCGACATGCGACTAACAACCGACCAACCGACCAACCGACTAAACTTAATGTCAATCGAATCCATCATAGAAGAACACATCGAAACGGCAAAAAAAATGCACTTGCTTTCAAAAGAAATTGAAAACATTTGTGTCATTTGTTTTGATGCTATTCAAAAAGGGAAAAAAATATTACTTGCCGGCAACGGCGGTTCTGCTGCCGATGCACAACACATTGCCGCAGAATTTGTCGGCAGATTTACAACTGAACGTCGTTCATTACCCGCAATGGCTTTGACAACTGATACTTCGGTCTTAACCTCCATCAGCAATGATTATGGTTTTGAAACTATTTTTTCGCGGCAATTAGAAGCCTTCGCACAAGAGGGTGATATTTTTATCGCTATTTCTACATCCGGCACGAGTAAGAATATTATTAAAGCCGTTGAAATAGCGCAACAAAAAAAAGTAAAAACAATTGGTTTTCTCGGAAAATCCGGTGGCACATTGAAGGATA
>JAYTIA010000282.1:0-1843 GCA_043732145.1 Saprospiraceae bacterium | reverse complement strand
ATTTCTTTTTTATCTTTTTCTGCCATCTGCATAAATTCCAATTCATACGATGTTATTTTTGATGATTTATCATCACCACCCATAGATAATTTTTCGCCGTCTGTACCCATCATCATAGAAAGAAACATCGGTTTGATGTGTTCGAGATACATCATCGGCAAACCGAGTGCATCAAAACGCGCTTTCACGATTTTATAATCTTCGGCACTCATCACATCACTCAAGGTTTTATTGTTCGGCATCATCGCTTTATTCATCACACCCATTAACGCAGCCGGGTTCTGCATATCCTGCATATTTATTTCCAAAGTCAAGCGTTGTGTTTTGGCAAATGCTTTTTTTGTCGCTTCCGTCAATAAAAAATCATCTTTCGGAATTAGGTGTATCGTGCCGTAAACATAAGATGTGTTCACACCTTTGCCGCTCACTTCCCACAATAAAGATTTTCTGTCTACATTTGCCGACGTTGCCGGTGCCGAACTCGATATCGCCGGTTTATGCGATGAACAAGCTGCAACAACAAGCGTCGCTAACGAGAATACGATATGCTTAATATTAATTTTCATGTTCTTTTTAATTGTAAATATCATTCTCTCGTAACGATTAAGTCGGGTTAATATTTTAAAAAGAAAAGCCCGAATCTTTTTATGCTTTGAAGAGATTCGGGATATAAAACTGCAACACAATCGTAAAAAATTATTCTTCAGTCAATATACATTGCGGACAAAAAGTATAATCTTTATCGCATCCGGAACAATTACATCGAATTTTTACATTGAAAACATAAATAGACTTTAAGTTTCCGGAAGTTTGTCTAATAACGGAAACAATTAAGATTTGATTTTTTTGTTTGAAACACGGTGCATTGTCGCGCAACGGTACTTTTACTTCTTCCCAACGATTGTACAGGTTGTTAGAATTGCCGACAATATGAATATTAAAAGTTTCTTTATCCGCATTATATATGCCGAGCGAATCTATACGCAGCACAACAGGTTAACGCGATGCTTTTATGGTTTGTCAGCGTTCCTCTTCGCGTTTATCAACTTCATTAAGCCATTCTTTTAAGTATTTTTTCCACTAATTTTTTATTGAAATAAATACCGCATCATTCAGCACGATTAAACACGGTTTTAATCACGCTTCAATTTTCAATTTTACAAGCGCGGTTAAAAAATGCATTTATTTTATTCAACTATTGAATAGAATTTACGAATCGAAATAAATTTTGTATATAATTTATTTAAAACAAAAAATTACTATTCGTTTGGCACACTTATTGCCTTATTTATATGCAACAACATCTCATCTTTTTTTGAACATATCCGCAAATTGTAACCGAATAAAATTTATTTTATCGGTGATTCCCATGACATACTAATTTTAAAAAGGAAAACTTATTTTTAGTAAAAAGTAAGTAATTGAATGGCTATAAACCGCAACTCGGTTTTACGTTAATAATTGACAATGATTTTTTTTAAAAATTATTCGTTGTGCTTTATTCACTGCTCATTCCTTACCGTACGGTTTACGCTTTTATTTAGTATAGTTAAAGGAACTCTTACAAATTTTTTGCTAAGGCTTGCTCAAAGTAACTACATTAACAAACTAAAAAGTTTTGTATTATGAGCAGTCTAAATTATTCGTTAGTTAACAAAGATGAGAAAGCGCAAGGTTTAAACTTAATTTACAGTCTGATTGATTCTAAAATTGATATTATAGATAAAAAAGTCAGACGAATAATTGAAGGTTTAAAACGAAAAAATGAAAATAGCAATCATCGTCTTTCATCGTTGCAAGATGAACTAAATTTGAATGTTTTGCGCGACGATATGAATTATAT
>JAYTIA010000281.1:0-1847 GCA_043732145.1 Saprospiraceae bacterium | reverse complement strand
TTACAAAAGTAATCAGGTTAGAGGTACAATTCGGCGGTATTGCTAACGACGCTTGGGGTAATGAAAAAGCGGGCTTTACTGTTTCCGGAAAAATAAATAGAAATGATTGGGGTTTAAATTGGAATACCGCATTAGAAACAGGGGGATTTTTAGTGAGTGAAGAAGTTATGATTTCATGTGATCTTCAACTCATTAAATCAACTCAAAAAAATTTAGTAATGGAATTAGAAAATTCCGAAACTGCCACAAATTAAATTGGTAAAGTGTATCCTATTTGTAAGTCGGCATCCGATTAAGAAAATAAAAGATGCCGACTTTTTTAGTGTTAAAAAAGATATAATGAACAATGAATAATCTTGCTACAAAGTGAGTGTTCATTATTAAATATTCATTGTTCATTACTTCGCACTACACAAAAAAATATTAAAATGAAAAAAATAGGAAAAATTCTTGTGCCGACCGACTTTTCAGTCACTGCACGCAATGCGTATCATTATGCGACAAAATTAGCCGCGACCTTAAATACTTCGATAGAATTGGTACATGTTACAGAAACTTATGTGCCTTTTCCCGGGCTTGCATCACATGAGGAAGTTTCGCAAGATTCTATAGATGGTTTTAATGAAAAAGCAATGGAAGATTTTATCGCCGATGACGATAATAATAACTATGAGGCATTCGGTACAACAGTTTTAAGAAACCGCGTCACATCGAAAACTATTTGGGGTAATGTTGTTGAAAATTTGATCACACTTTCTAAAGATACTGATTTGATTGTAATGGGTACAACCGGTTTGCAAGATTTTTTATCTAAAATTATGGGCTCAATATCGCTCGAGGTGTCGAACAAAGCGCATTGCCCGGTGTTATTAGTGCCGCCCGATGCTAAATGGCAAAGGATTTCAAGAATTATGTATGCCGGCTCGTACAGTTCGGCAACCATAAAAATGGTAAGAGAAGTGACAAGTTTAGCGCACAGTTTGCAATCAACGATTCATTTTGTTCACGTCGAAAATTCTGAAGCGGATACCGAAAAAAACGTACCCGAACTTCTTAAAAACAGACTTTCGTTGGTCGAAGGCTCAGATTTTCCGATAGAAATTCACACAGTTTATGATGGCGATACGGTTGCGGGTCTAAAAAAATATGCCGTAGAAAATACGATTAATCTAATGGTTTTTGTCTGCAAACCGCGCAATTTTTGGCAAAATTTAATTTTTAAAAGTATCGCTGAAGATGTTGCACTTTCAACCGATACGCCGATGATGGTTTTACATTCAGATGATAGCATGGAATAATTAACGAACATTGAATAATGAACAATCTTGTTACAAATTGAATGTTTATTGTTCGTTGTTCATTGCTTAATTTCTTCATAATCCCTATTTACGCAATGACACAAATTTTTCTATCCGATGAATCTATTATTGAACTTATGCGACATCATGATAAAAGAGGCTTGAGTTCAATGTACGATAAATATGCACCGGCACTGTTAGGTGTGATTGTACGCATTGTACAATTTGATGAAATTGCAGAAGAAGTTTTGCAAGACGTATTCATTAAAGCATGGCGCAATTTTGAAAATTATAATTCGGCGAAAGGAAAATTATTTACGTGGCTTCTAAATATTTCTAAAAATGCTGCTATTGATGCTACACGTTTAAAAGAATATAATCGGGTGAAGATTAACATCGAAGACGTCACAGGTATAGATTTTAAGTATCAGACAAGTTATAATCCGGATATAATTGATTTGCGTAGGCTCGCAGAAAAACTTTCTCCCGGACAATTTGAGCTTGTTGATTTAATCTATTTTCAAGGTTTTACACATATAGAGGCGGCAG
>JAYTIA010000280.1:0-5044 GCA_043732145.1 Saprospiraceae bacterium | reverse complement strand
CCAATGCACCGAGCCATGTTTTTAATGGTGCAACGGTTGTATCCACTTTCATTAAACCCTTGCCTTCTTCGGCTAAAAAATATTCTTGAACACCAAATCCACCGGTAACATAATCGCCGATTTTGAATTTACTATTGTCAGCTGCGACAACTTTTCCGACTCCGCCGGCACGCATTACTTCGCCAATTTCTACCGGACGGATGTACGATTTAGCGGCGTTCATCCACCCGCGCATCGCAGGATCGAGTGAAATATAAATTACTTGCACTAATACATCACCTTTTTCGAGTGTCGGAATGGCTTCTGTTGTCTTCAACCAACTTGCTTTTGTCGGTTGTCCGAGTGGACGCTCTGCTAATTTTATTTGTGCGTTTGTCATAATTTAGATATTAGGTATTAGGTGTTGGGTATTGGGTATTAGAAAAAAATGCGCCAATACCTATTACCAATACCTAATAGTTCTTCTGATAAAAGATTTTATAATTGTCTATTGTCTTTTGACGTAAAATTTCTCTGTAATTATCTTGCGTTGCCGCAAAGACTTCTGCTTTTATATCACCCATAAATTCTTTTGTATTACTTTTCACATTGTCCGTGAAAACGAGTGCGGCACGTTTGTCTTTAAATTTCCGCACAACAACCATCGGAATTTCCGGTTCTGTACTTAAAAACACACTCGAAATTTTCAAATCATCTAAACGATGATATTTACCGTTGAAATCCGAAATTTTTACTTTAATATTTTCCAAGTCGGCATCTTTCGGCAAAACTACTAAAACATAATGTAATTTGTCGTTGTCCGGTTTAAATTTTGCGACATCTTCGTTTTCATCTTTCGACAAAGAATCTCTCTTTGCTTCCGGCGATGCACCGGATTCGAGGATGCGCAGCGTTTCTTTAGCGCGTTTTTCTTCCGGGCTGCCCGCATATTTTGCAATTACATTTTTCAAACCGGCGATATATGCATCGCGCCCGCTCAAACGTCCTGCACAAAATGCATCGAGTAAAGCAAATTTACCGGCGTAAATATTTGAACTGCCGAAAATTGCCGGCGATTCTTTTACACGTTTCGCTACAGTATCGTAACTGCCTTTTTTAAAAAGTGCGTAAGTGGTGTTGTAATATTTGTCAATACTTTTTTCGGCAATTTTACCCGGCGTTTTATTGTCTTTCAAACTATTGGCAAACGGTGTACCCGGATATTTAGCTAACAAAGCATCGTAATTTTTTTGTGCCGCCGGTGCATTACTCAAACTCGTGTAATTTTGGTAAAGATAATAATAATCTTCGGGTTCGTGCCTCGATGTCGGAAAACGCGATAAATGTTGTTCAAAAGTTGCCGTTGATTTTTTATAATTCTGCAACCTGTCGTGATAACCCGCACCCAAACCGAACATGGCTTCGTCCACTTTTTCTTTAGCTGTCGCAATTTGTTCCGGTGTTTTCGGAATATCTTTCAGAAATTCGGCATAATCACTGTCAAGTATTTTATCGAGCGATTCATCCGTGCTTTCTGTACCCGTTTTCGCATCATTGCCGACAGTACTTGTTTTTTTACTGCTGCGTCGCCAATTATCTTCCAAACGTCTGTCGCCCCATTTTTTTTCAAATTCTTTTTTACCTTTTTTGATAATGTCCGGATTATAAGCCCAAAAATTACTCTTCACTTGATTCGGCAATTGCAAACTTGGATCTACAAAAGCTGCTTTGTTCGCAGCCGTAGCCGCATTATCTTTAACGATGGCTTCGGTACGTTTTTTCTTATACATTCGTTTTGCCCACTCTTTTTTTTCTTTATCCGACAATGCTGCGATGCGCAATAAACTGTCTTGGAACATTACAACTTCATAATTATGTGCAATATCCACCAAATTGAGTGACATTTTATCAGCTTCTACACGACGATCATCAATTTTCGGTAAAACGGTGAGTGAACTGTCAAAATATTTTTTTGACGAGGCGTATTCTTCAGCATCAAATTGCAATTTCGCCAATGTAAAATAGGCATCTGCTTTTATCAACGGGTTGCGACCCGAAGAAGCTAACGATTGTTTTAAATATCCAACAGCTTTATCTTTTTGATTATTTTTTACCGCAATTTGTCCGAGTGTATAATAAATTTGATCGTTGAACTCTTTATTTTTATAATCTTTGCTCATGCCGATTAAAGTAGCTGTCGTTTTGTCCACCGAAGCATCATCACTCGTCAAGGCTTTATTGAGGCGCGCATTAAATTCCATATCGTAAGGCAAAGTATAATTCAAAGCCTTATCGAACAGCGCGAAAGCTTTTTTATTCTCGCCGGTATTTTGAAGCACTTGTGCCAAAATAAAAATCAACCGCGCTTTTTGTTTCTTTTTTTTGCACAGCGCAATCGCGTTTTCGAGTGACGGAATGGCTTTTTCAAAATTATTTTGTTTCAAATAAAAATCTGCACGCGCAACCGCAGCGGAGGCGCGTATATCTTTAAATGTTTTCGGACTTTTTTCTAATTGCGCCAACAGCAAATCGGCATCATCATAATCTTGACGTTCCGTATAAGTACGCGCCAACCAAACCACACCTTCTTGATAACAAGGTCTGTGCTTCAAAAAATATCTATCCGGACGTTTCGGATTTTTATCTTTTTTCTTCACCACATCTTTCGATGTTACATCTTTATACACCGGCGTACCGTTTGTGCCGGAGCGCACCACACCCGGTTTTGTCACTTTTGGCAATGAATTTTGTGTTGAAGTATCGCGAGGCGGCGGTTTTATACCCAATTTCCTTAAACGTGCGCGTTCTTTATTATCACGCTCGCGTTGCTTTACGCGTTCTTCGAGTTCACGTTTGCGTTGTTTCGCGGCATCTTCGCGGTCTTTTACTTTTTCTTTTTGTATTTGTTGTTTTTCTTTCAGTGCCGTTTGTTTTTCTTTAGCGCGTTCTTTTAATAAAGCTTCGCGTTCTTTTTGAGTTTCTTTGTGGGCTTGTTCTATTTGTTTTTTGGTGCGTTTACCGATTTTACCTTTCATTGCCGGATTATATACTTCCGTCAAATACTCGAAAGTTTCTTGCGCATTATCATATTCGTGTTTCAAATATTGCGCTTTACCGAGCAACAAATAACAATCATCTACCCAATCACTTGAACGGTGATAAGTCGCAACGACTGCAATTTTTTCAATAGCTTTATCCAAGTCCGGTGCCACGCTTTTCGGGTTTTCTACATCAGCTTCCGGATAAACAGCTAAAATTTTTGAAAAATTATCAATGTGCTGCGCTTCGAGTCTAACGTTAGCTTCTTTGAACAATACGTTGGCGTTAAAATAACCGTTATATCTGGCGGTTAAATTTTTCATGAATAATGCAAAACCTTTCGGCTCGGTATTTTTTTTCTCTGTCACACACGAAGGCGCAAATAAAATAAAAAATAAAAAGATACCGAACGATTTTATATAATGCTTTGTAAAATGCTTCACGGCGTAAAAAGTTTTATTGTTCCGGGTGTAAAAATACAGGTTCATGGAATACTTTTGCATTATTTAGTTGTGCAATTATTTTTTCAGAATAAAATCAGAAAAGTAATTGCGCAAAATTTTTCAAGAAAAATTTCTGAAAAAAATTGCGTAATTTTTTTTAAAATTCATTAGGACTTTAATTTTTCTGGAATAAAATTAAAAATTATGCACACTCAATTTTATTGAACGTTTTTTTTTTTCGTTTATTTTTTTTGAAAAAAATTAGAAACTTTTGTCCGTTATTATATTATGAGTTTCAGCAAAAAGTAACGGACAACGGATAATGGATAACCAATAACGCATAATGGATAAATTAAAAAATTTGCTTGAGCGACTGCGACATATTTCCGCACGCGGTATCGTTCAAAGTATTGAAAATATTTGGCAGCGTTTCCGAGATTTTCTAGAAAAAACGCAACACACTTATTATCGTTTTGTCGTGATGAACAACGATACTTTTGAGGAAGTCGGTTCGTACAGACTTTCATTGATGAATGTTTACGTATTAATCAGTAGTTTGTTAGTGGGCTTAACAATTTTCGGTATTTTTTTGGTGATTTTCACCCCACTGAAAAATTTAGTACCCGGCTATAAAGGTTATGGCAATGACCGTGCTATTTTTGATTTGACGGAACGCATTGACAGTTTGGAACGCTCGATGCGAGCACAAGAAAGCTATAACAGTAACTTTAGAAAAATGCTGACCAATGGCGCGGAAACCGAAAAAGATTTTCCACGTGATACTTCGCAGTTATTAAAAGACAGTTTGAGCGATATTCCGCCGTCGGAAGCAGAAATGATTTTGCGTTCCGGCTCCGGCTCCGGCGATTTTGATACAAGTACGGTGGCTAACGGTTCAAAAAGTTTGAGTAATATTCGACGCAATGAGCGATTAGAAAGTATGTTTTTAATCGCGCCGATTTCAGGTGCCATTAATTTAGGTTTTCAGCCCGATAAAAAACATTATGGCGTAGATATTATCGCACCGAAAAATACTGCCGTTAAAGCAATAGCCGATGGTTTTGTCATTAGCAGTGATTGGACGCTCGAAACCGGTAATACGATTGCGATTCAACACGCTAATAATGTCGTTTCTTTTTATAAACACAATGCAACGCTGCTGAAAAAAACAGGCGACCGTGTAAAATCGGGCGAAGCGATTGCTATCATCGGTAATACAGGCGAACAAACAACCGGTCCGCATTTACATTTTGAGTTGTGGAAAGACGGTAAACCTCTTAATCCGGCGGAGTATATCAGATTTTGATTCAAGATGTTTTCCAAAAACAATTTAATTGACGACATAAAAAAGCGCGACAAAAAACATTTCTGTTTTTTTCGCGCTTTTGTGATCCTGTTGGGATTCGAACCCAAGACCCCTTGATTAAAAGTCAAGTGCTCTACCAGCTGAGCTACAAGATCATTTTTAAATATTTTATCTTAATGCGACGCAAAGATATAGGATAAATAATTTTTAACAAAGTTTTTAAGCAAAAACATTAATTTATTTTTTATCAACCCTTTTATCGAAACACAAAATTTGT
>JAYTIA010000279.1:0-1848 GCA_043732145.1 Saprospiraceae bacterium | reverse complement strand
TGTATTGGAATACATTTCGTACTTCAATTCGTTTTGTACCATGCGTAAATTTTTTATCTTTGCGCGAAATTTTTTAAAATTAATCTTTAACCTTTTATTCAAATTAATAATTATCCAAGTCAATCAATGAACAAAGTTCTTAAAACCATAGCGTTTTTATTTATTACAGTTGTTGCATTTTCTCAAACGCCGCAAAAAATCGGTTACTTAAATGCACAAGCTATTTTGGCAGATATGTCTGAAATGAAATCGGCGGATTCCCAATTAGATGCTTTAGCGCGTCAATTGTCTGCAAAAGATTCGATTGGTCAAGTAGCATTTTATGCTAAGGCACAATCATTGGAAAAAGCATCGCAAGAAGGTACGAAAGCACCGATAGAAATCGAAAAAGAAAAAAAAGCTTTAGAAGATGAAAAAGCCAAAATTTTAGCGTTCCAGCAAGAAATGCAAAAACAATTGGGTGAAAAACAAAAAGTATTGTATCAACCAATTTTCGATAAAGTGAACAAAGCTATTGCTGATGTGGCTAAAGAAACCGGCTATACTTATGTAGTGGATGCAACAAAAGGCACTTTGCTTTTCGCCGACGAAAAAAATGATTTACAATCTTTGGTACGTACTAAATTAGGTTTGCCGGCGGCACCGAATGTTGCAGCGGGTGCGACACCGGGGAAAAACTAAGGCAATTAAGAATTAAGAATTAAGAGTTGTAAATTTAAAATTTTTAATTCTTAATTAAAAAAAGCTGTTCGATTATACTCGAGCAGCTTTTTTTGTTTGTCCGATTCAAATCATTGTTGTACTTTTATTCAACTAAAAAGAAATAAAATGAAAATACAATTTACGCTCGTTTATTTACTCTTTTCGATTTTCGGTTATGCGCAATCATATCAAAAAATTCACGAACAAGCGATTGTAGTGGATACGCACAACGATATTCTGATGAAAGTCATGGAAACCGGCGTTGCACTCGATAAAAATTTGAAAGGAAAAACACAGACTGATTTAGCACGGTGGAAAATCGGCGGGCTTGATGTGCAATTGTTTTCTATTTTTTGTGACGGTAATCAAAAAAATCCGTTTGCTTTTGCCTTGGCTGAAATGGACAGTTTAGATGCTATTGTAAAACGCAATCCGGATAAAATTGTTGAAGTGCCGACGAGTAAAGCCTTATACAAAACTGTAAGCGAACATAAAATCGCAGCTATGTTCGGTGTTGAAGGCGGCCACATGATAGAGAATGATTTAAAGAAATTAGAGACTTTGTACAAACGCGGTGCAAGATATATGACGCTCACTTGGAATAATTCTACAACTTGGGCAACAAGTGCTTTCGATGAAACTTTTTCTAAAGATTTGAAACGTAAAGGCTTAACCGATTTCGGCAAACAAGTTGTACAACTCATGAATCGATTAGGAATGATAGTTGACATCAGTCACGTTGGTGAACAAACTTTTTGGGATGTAATACACACAACCACAAAACCTGTCATAGCATCGCACAGTTCCGTTTATCGTTTCTGTCATCACCAACGCAATTTGAAAGACGGTCAAATTAAAGCGATTGCAAAAAACGGTGGTGTGATTCAAATTAATTTTTACTCCGGTTTTTTAGACAGTACTTTCAAAAAAAAAGAAACTGCTTTTGTTGAGCGACATAAAATTGAAAATGATTCTTTGCTGAAAACAGGTATGTCAGATTTTAATGCCGGTGTATTTATTTCTTCAAAATACAAACCGGAAGCCGATGCCATACGCGCACCTTTTTCGCTTCTGATAGATCATATCGAATACATCATAAAATTAGTCGGCGTAGATTATGTCGGCTTAGGTTCCGATTTTGACGGC